>DALYGI010000204.1:1528-7429 GCA_031971595.1 Prochlorotrichaceae cyanobacterium CTOTU29312 | reverse complement strand
CTACAGCGATCACATTCACCTGAGCTTACCAGGCAATCAATGGGTGGCAGAAGCGATCGTTCGGGAAATAGGGAATAGGGAATAGGGAATAGGGAATAGGGAATAGGGGTTAGGGGTTAGGGGTTAGGGAATTGGGAATTGGGAATTGGGAATTGGGGTTAGGGAATTGTAGGGGCTGGGTTGGGGGATCATCTATTCATTCTCAATTCTTAATTCTTAATTTTCAATTATCAATTGTCCATTCCATTCTGTAGGGCTTGTTCTAATTTGCAGAGCAACACCCGCAGGAGATCTAATTCTGCTAAGTCAAAGGAGCGGAGGGCGTGGATTTCCTGCGATCGGTAGTGGCTTAGGATTCGCTCCATCAGGGTCACACCAGAGGCGGTCAGGGTCAAGGCGATACAGCGCCGATCGTCTGTTTGGGGGCTGCGCTCTACCCATTGTTTTTGTTCTAAACGTTTAACCATGCTGGTTAAGGTACATTTATTCATCTGAAGTTGGCTGGCTAGGGTTCCCATTAAAACAGGACGATCGGCTTTTTGGAGGGCGTAGAGAAGATTAAATTGGGCCGGAGTAATTTTATAGGGCCGCAATACCTCCTCTTGGTAACGATCGTAAGTCTGAAGGGTTTGACGCAATAAAGTTAAGGTCAATTCGATCGATTGGGGACGATCGGTGAGAACTTGGGCATGGGCTACGGGCATTGGTTGAGGTTTGAGTTTTGAATTTTGAGTTTTGAATTTTAAGTTTTGAGTTTTCATCAGCCCATTCCAGATTGATGGATCGAGAACCCAAGATTCTCCAAACTAATGGTAACGGGTCAGGAAACCCTAATTCCTAATTCCTAATTCCCTATTCCCCATTCCCTACTCCCCATTCCTATTACCTATTCCCCATTCCCTACTCCCCATTCCCCATTCCCTAACCCCTACGCTCTCAAAAGTAGCCGAGAACTCCATCCCAGTAAGCCTGCGGCTAGGACTAAGAGGGCGACTCCGTGAAAACTGCGGATCCGAAAGCCGGTGGGGGAAGAGAGAGAAACTAAGTCGAGCCAGAGGGTACTGCCCCGGCGGAGCCAGCCGGATACTGTGATGCTGCGCCCTATCCAAACCGCAGGCCGATCGCTGGGGGGCCATAGGGAGGTGATGACTCCTAGCACACCGCTGTAGTGTAAGCGCACCAATCCTTGGGAGGTTTGTAGCCACAGGTCTTGACTGAGCCAGTTTTTTAAGCCCGATCGCCCGAGGAGGGTTCCCATTTCTTGAATGGGTTTGGCTTGGAGGGGCAGGCAGGTGGGTTGGTGGAGGGTTTGATAAAGGCTAGCGTCTCCCCGATCGAGGCGGCGGGGTAGGTTGGGAAAGAAGAGGTTATGGCGCAATAAAATCCCTAGGGCAATGCCAAAGGGTAGAGAGGCTTTGAGGAGATCCAAATCCCCTAAGCCCCAGGTTAGGCTCCTGAAGCCCCACAGGTTTGCTAAGGCACTCAGAAACCAAAGGTTTAAGCCTAGGGCAAGTCCTAATAAAATTCCGGCATAGGGTAAGGATTGACAGGCTAAATGCCAGAGCGCCCGGCCCTCGTCTAGGCTCCAGCGGCTTTTCAAGTTGGGAACTGGGGGCCACAGGGGCAGGGTATGGGTGGGATCCGGTAGGGGCAGTTCGGGGGTCAGGTTCCAGCGCTGGGCGTAGTGTTGCAGTTGGTATAACCGATCGCCTGTGGGGGGGTGGGCACAGTTCAGGGTTAGCCAATACCGATAGGGGCTTTGGGTATCCCAGGCGAGGGCTTGCTCTAGGGGGACGTGGCGTTGGGCTTGGTGAAGGGTGAGGGCGGGGGTGTGGCCCAGGGGCAGCAGCAGTTCTAAGCTTTCTAACCAGGGATGGGTAAAGCCTCTGGTTTCTAAGTCCGTTGCCTGGAGTTCGGCAAAGCTGAGAAGGGCTCGGATGTAGGCGTTGGGATTACCGGTGAGGGCGGCAGCCATCCGATCGCCGTAGTAACACCGTTGACGAGAGAGGGGCAGGAGGAGAAAGCGCAGGATTTTGAAGAGGCCGTAATTGGCGCTGGCGAGAACCCCTAGGAGATAGGCACCGATTTGGGTTGACCAGTATTTTCCTTGCTGAATAAAGGTCTGGGTCTGTTTGGCTGATGTTGGAGTTTGAGCTTGAGTTTGAGTTTGAGTCTGATTAACAGCCAGTAAACGATCGCCCCAGGTGGCTAAAAACCAGTAGAGCAGGTAGGGAACTTGCGCCCAAAATACCAGCCAGGGCAATACCCAGCCCGATCGTTCCTGGAGGTACCCCAATTCCAACCCTAGCAGCCCCGCAATTTCTTCCGCTCCGAGGCGATCGAGTACCCCCTGACTGATCACAATGCGGTAGGGGCACGGGATCCAACTGTAGCTACTCCACCCGTAGCTAAAACAGAGGGGCACGGGGGAAGGCACAACGCCCACGGGAGGACGGGATGCCGCAGAGAACGATCGCAGTAGCTTAGAGGCTTGGGGGCTGACGCTCTCTAGGGTGCTAGCACTCACGGGTTTAAGTTGCCACTGCCCTTGCAAAAGACGATCGATGATCCACGGGAAGAGGAAAAAACTGAGTCCCCCAACGCCCAAAATGCCCCAGGTTACCGCTGTCGGAAGGCTCGGCAAACCTACAAGATCGAACACCCAAGCCCCTACTCCCCCCAGAAGTTTCCACGGTACCCATCCCCAAAGGAGAAGTGTGCCAATTTCTAGAAGTCTGAGGTTCAGAGAGCCACAGGTTTTCTGGATGGGTTGACGATTTTGGACGATCGCCCAATAGAGGCCAAACCCCAGCAGCGCAGCGAGGGTCTGGACAAAGAGGAGGGGCAGGGATGGAAGGGGCAGGAGCTTAAAAAAACGATCGCTGGTGCCGATCGTACAGAGGAGCAATCCGATATGGGTCAGGGGATGAAGCTTCAGCGTACCTAGCGGTTTCGGCGTGGTGGACACCATAGGAGCGATCGGGGGATGGCAGTGGAACGGCCTAATTATATTCCGATGCCACAATCATTGAGCCAATACCCAAATCCGTAAAAATTTCGAGCAAGAGGGCATGGGCGACCCGACCATCGATAATGTGGGCTGCTTTCACCCCCTGGGCTAAGGATCGAATACAACAACTCACCTTGGGAATCATGCCACCGGAAACCACCCCCGATCGAATCAATTCCCGCGCTCCTTGAATATCCACCCGCTCAATTAAGGTGGAGGCATCCTTATAATCTTGGAGAATGCCCGATGTATCCGTTAACAAAATCAGCTTTTCTGCACCCAGGGCAGCGGCAATTTCCCCCGCTGCGGTATCCGCATTGATGTTATAGGCCTGTCCCTGTTCATCCGCCGCCACACTGGACACCACGGGAATATAGCCAGACTTCACCAGCCCTTCCAAAATCGCAGTATTCACAGAACTCACTTCCCCCACAAACCCAATCCCTTCCTGAGATTGAGGGCGGGCCATAATCAAATTGCCATCCTTGCCACACAGCCCCACCGCATTGCCCCCGGCCTGATTAATGCGGGCCACAATATCCTTATTCACCCGTCCCCCCAACACCATTTCCACCACATCCATCGTGGCCGCATCCGTCACCCGCAAACCATCCTTAAATTGGGGTTCAATGCCTAGCTTTTCTAGCCAAACATTAATTTCCGGCCCGCCGCCGTGAACCAAAATCGGGCGAATTCCCACACAGGCCATAAAGACCACATCCCGAATCACATTCTCCTTCAGACTTTCATCTTTCATGGCAGCGCCGCCATACTTCACCACAACGGTACGCCCGGTAAATTTCTGAATGTAGGGAAGGGCTTCACTTAAAATTTTGACCCGATCGCTGCTGTCCTGTGCGCTAAACTGCATGATTTCCTTAGATTGCGTAAGATTACCTAAAATTCAACTGCCTAAACTACCACACCGATCGATCGGCAATTTGTATTCTATGGTGCAGTTTCAGGGTAATCCTCACCCCCCGGCCCCGTTCCCAAAAGAGGGGGAGCCGCTTCTACTCCCCAGCACTCACCAGGGTGGGCTGAATCCAACGCCATTGCCGTTCCGATCGTCCCGTCCCACAGGCCACCCGCTTCCAGTGTCCCCGTCGCCAGTGGGTTTTAGCGCTAGCGTGAGAATGTCCTTCGGAATCAGGGGAGAGTTTGAGCCCTTTGCCCAACCAGCGGATCAAGAGGGTGGGAGGACGGTGCTTTTTGCTGGGTTTGGGGGCTCCCTCCGGCTTTTCTAAAATCAGGTCGGGGCGGGTCTGAATTGTGAGCAAGAGTTGAAAAACCAGGGCATTGAGTTGATTTTTAAACTCCGTTTCAGCCTCATCTAACGCTTCCCCTGGCCCCAAGGCTTGCACCGATCCATCCTCAAAGGTTCTAATCAGGGGCGCATCCCCCCGATCGTCTAGATCCCCACCTTCCGCAACCCCAAAGGTCGTGGCATAGGAGACCCCAGACTCTAGCGTTAGCCCCCAAGTGACCACCCGATCGCTGGGACACTCCTCACTGAGGGCGTTAGTCTGAATCCAGTCTCGGCCACACCTCACCTGCTGTACCGGATCTTTGCGGCCAATTTGTTGCACCGCAACCCAGCGCACATCATAGCGATCGGGACTTTTGAGCCACCCATCTGGAAACAAAAAGAGCATAATTCCCCCATGAATGCACTCCAGATCCATAAACTTGGGGGTATCCGTTTGAGCTAAGGCATTTAACAACGCCCGATCGACCCAATAGACGGGAGCTTGATCCTGGGTAATCTGAGCCGCCATCAAAGACACTTTTGTTTGCGTCGCATCACAATACCGAAACGTACTGGGATCCAAAAATTGGGCTTGAATAGCCAGATCCTGAGCCACACTCGACCACGCCATGTAACCCGCCACCTGAGGGTACGATCGCTCCATGAGTTCATTGTAGGCATCACTGGTTTTAATGCCTTTGCGGAGACTCAGCCAGGTGTTCCGAATATTCCGGGGATCAATAACAATCGTCATGGGATGAGCGCGGGTGGGAATGAGCAGATTTTAGAAGAATATGGGGATTAGACTCAAGCACCCCAAAAAGTTTATGAATTGGTGATGATTAACAAATTAGACATAATGGGCATCCCGATCGATTTGACTTTTAAGGGCAGGATTCATACCTTTCCAGTAGCGAATTACATCCACTTCCCGGCCAAAGTATTCCTGGAGAGCTTGTTGAAGACGCGATCGTTTGAGGAGATTCGGTTGCATTTCCACCACAATGTCAATGTCGCTACTGGGTTGAGCTTGGTTACGGGCAAAGGAGCCAAAAAGTCCAATTTTGCTCACTCCATAGCTTTGAGTCAAGGTGGGTTTTAGGATTTTAAGTTGGGTGAGGATTTCGGTAGAAGAGAGCGGTTTAGTTAACATCACTAGAAATCTCCTTTTACTATTTATAGAATTTATAGAATGCGCTAACAAGATAGATTTATAGTTCCCTACGAAGTTGATTTAAAGCAGTTTCTAGGGAGTCCAAATCACTATTACAAACGTTGTAAACTTCCTCTGGATCAATACTGAAATAGTTATGAGCAAGTACATTACGAATACCTTTGATGCCCATCCAGTCAATCTCAGGGTAACGATCGCCCAATGTATTGTCTAAAAGAGCATCTAACCGTTTAACTGTTTCTCCTAGAGCAATCAACATCATAGCAATACCATCTAGACTATCAAGACCGGAGCGATCCCTGGTAAAGTCTTCTGGGGCTTCTATCTCCTCAAAACGCCACTTAATTCGTTGAATGGCCTCATCTAGCTGTATTAGAAGTTGAAGCGTGAGCTTAGGATCCTTCATTGCTGTTATCCCGATCGATTTGACTTTTAAGGGCAGGATTCATACGAACCGCTTGAATCACT
>DALYGI010000204.1:0-1428 GCA_031971595.1 Prochlorotrichaceae cyanobacterium CTOTU29312 | reverse complement strand
ATCCCGATCGATTTGACTTTTAAGGGCAGGATTCATACGAACCGCTTGAATCACTTGCAAACTCCCCCCCGCCGGATAAATTTGTCGATGAACCTGAAAAGAAGCGATCGTCGTCAACTCTTGGGTTAAGTCCGTTTCAATAAAATCCCAAGCAGTTTCCGTTTCAAAAAGCCACAGAAAAACCAATAATCCTGGCCAAAACAACGGTTGATGGGGGCGATGCAAATCGACTAAAACAAAAAAGCCCCCCGGCTTTAAAACCCGCTCCACCTCCTTCAAAATTTGCCGTAAACGATCGCGTCCCATTTCGTGAAGGGCCGCACTGGTATAGACCAGATCAAACTGACTCCCCTCCAAAGGCATTTCCTCCGCAAACCCCTGAACATAGGTCGCCTGAGGCACATTACGACGAGCCCGCTCCAACGATCGAGGGGACGCATCTAACCCCGTCACCGACTCAAAATCCTGGACAAGGTAGGCCGTAGATTGCCCACAGCCGCAGCACAAATCCAACACCGAAAACGATCGGGGTAAATCTAAACCCACTAAAGGCAAACGCCGAAACCGATCTTCCCCCCCCACCGCCAAAGCTGCCAAGCGGGAAATGCTATCGTAGAGCCATTGATGTTGATAGCTCCAAGTTCTGAGGATGGTGGACATGGTTAGGGAATAGGGAATAGGGAATGGGGAATAGGGAATAGGGAATGGGGGATAGGGGATAGGGAATGGGGAATAGGGAATACCTTTGTGTTCTCTGTGCCTTTGTGGTTTAATCCTGAACTTTCCGGTTTAATTCACGATCCTTACCCCATTAAAATTACATTATCAATCACATGAATAATGCCATTGTCCGCTTCTACATCTGCCATTACAACGGTTGCGTTTTTTACTTCAAAGCCATCGGATAAATCGAAGGGAATGGGGGAGCCTTCTACTGAGGTCAGGCTAGGAATGTCTTTGAGATCTGCTTGGGTATATTTGCCGCTGACCACATGGTATTTCAGGATTCGACCCAATTGGGGGGGATTCTGCACTAGGGTCTGAATGGTTCCCGGTGGCAGTTTAGCAAAGGCTGCATCGGTGGGGGCAAATACGGTAAAAGGGCCGGGACTCTGTAACACTTCAACGAGCCCCGCCGCTTGGACGGCAGCGACTAAGGTGGAAAATCCTTCGGTCTGGACGGCAATATCAACGATCGTGGTCATAGGTTCTGGGGATGCAGTTTTAAGTTTTATAGCATTTTCGGGACAACGATCGTATATCGTACATGGCGTGGGGGCTTTGGGTCTTGATGGAACCCGGAACACCCTATACATTCAGCAATTACTGAGGGGCTCTGCTGCTGACTCAGGTTTCTGTAATTGACCTGGACGGTATGGTACTCCCCAATGTCAAGACAGAAAAAGAGTGAATTTAAGAAGTAATCTC
>DALYGI010000203.1:0-7477 GCA_031971595.1 Prochlorotrichaceae cyanobacterium CTOTU29312 | reverse complement strand
TGAGCCGGTTGGTTGGGGGAGAATCCCAAGAGATTTTGGTGATGATCAAACAGACTTGCTTCATGGCCAGTCCTAAGTCTTCTTCATCTTCTACTAACAGGATACGCATGGGCTTAAATCAGAATTAAACCAGAATTAAACCAGGGAACTGAGCAAAATTTTATCCACTCGCACACCATCCATGTCCACCACTTCAAAACGGAAGCCTCCCCACTCAAAATATTGGCCAGTATGGGGAATCCGTCCTAAAAAGTGAATCACAAACCCTCCCAAGGTATGGAAATTCCCTGTGGTTTCCTCCGGCAAAGACTCCGTATCCAACAGATCTTTTAACTCATTAATATCCAGGGAGCCATCCAAAAGCCAAGACCCGTCTTCCCGCTGAACTATCAAAGGCTCTTCGTGATCTTCTAGAGAGGGCAGATCCCCCACGATCGCTTCGAGGAAATCATTCAAAGTAACTAAGCCCTCAATGCCGCCGTATTCATCCGTGACTAAGGCAATATGAATACCCGTTTCTTTAAATTGCTCCAAAACATTCAGAGCCCGGCTACTTTCGGCCACGTACAGGGGAGGCTGCAACAGCACTTCCAGGCTAACCGCTTGCCCAGACAACTGGGCCGTGAGCAGATGGCTGCCCCGAAGAATGCCAACGCATTGATCTAAACTGCCCCGTCCTACGGGAAAGCGAGAATGATTGCTGGTCATCACTTCCTGTAAATTTTCCGGCAGGGAGGATTCCAGATCTAACCAGTCGATTTCCGTGCGGGGGGTCATGATCGCCTTCACGGGACGATCGCCCAGACGAAAAACCCGCTCTACCATTTCCTGCTCCGCTTCCTCAAAGGTGCCCGACTCGGCCCCCTGGCGAATGAGTACCCTAATTTCCTCTTCCGTAATTTCCGGCTCCTCAGAGGCTTTGATGCCCAGAATCTGAAGCAGGGTATCCGTGGAAATGCCCAAAATATGCACCAGGGGAGCGGTGATTTTGGCCAACTGTCCCATGGCCGGAGCTACCACACAGGCAATTTGCTCTGGAGCGTTGAGGGCAATGCGCTTGGGTACCAATTCCCCAATCACCAGGGAGAGATAGGTAATGACCGTGACGACAATGGCGACGCTCACCCCTTCACTGTAAACCGTCAGGGGCTCAAACACGGGTTGTAAACGTTGGGCAATGGTTGCCCCCCCCACGGCCCCACTCAGGATCCCAATGAGGGTAATACCAATTTGGACGGTAGACAGAAAATCATTGGGCTTATTGGCGACCCTCAGAGCCGTTCGGGCTTGGCGGTTACCTCGCTCTGCTAATTGTTCTAGTCGCACTTTACGGGCAGACACGATCGCAATCTCCGCCCCAGAGAGTACACCATTAGACACAATCAGCAACAGAATCAGCAAGATTTCAACAGCGATCGGTGTCATGACTTTTTACGCGGCAGGTTTAAGCTTTTGCTTACCCAGTTTAGATTTAAATGGTTTTTAAAAGGTTGTGAGGATTTCATCTGGTTTTCACGCCCCCTCTGGCACACTAGGGCAGATTTTGGGTTTGCCTACAGTGTAGTGAGGAGGTCATGATGAAACCCGTTCGTTTAGCTAGTTCTATTCTGGCGCTGAGTTTAGCGATCGCCACCCCCAGCCTAGTCTCCACCCGCACAGTATGGGCCCACGTTGGCCACGGGGATGAGTTTCAAGCGGAGGGGGGCATTAATCGGGTAGAGGTGAACCCAGACACTGACCCGATCATGGGCATTCAAGTCACCCCCATTGAAGCCGCTGCGGATGGCAGTGGAGCGGTGTTGATTCCCGTGACAGCGGTGGTGGATGCGGATGGCAAACAACTCGTGTTTGTGCAGTATGAGAATTTTTATGAACCCGTGCCCGTTACCACCGGAGCCACCCAGGGGGAATTGATTGAAGTCTTAGAGGGGGTCACCTTTGGGGAGCAGTTGGTCACCCAGGGCAGTTTGTCCCTCTATGCAGAATCCCGTAAGACCCAAACCGCGACCGTAAGTATTACTTCTGAACCTGCGGCTAATGCGGCGACGGCTCCAACCCCTGCTGCTGATCCGGCGGCATCCCCTCAAACGGATATAACCCACGCCCAGGCCGATGCCCAAGGGATTCCCCATAGCCATGATCAATCCGGTAATTTAGTCGCTTCTGCAAATACAGCCCCTAACGAAACATTAGGTTTGAGCGGGGGTAAAGTTGCGATCGGTGCGGGGGTGTTAGTGCTGCTGACCGGAGCCATGGCTGTGTTTGGTGGCGATCGGAAACAAAAACGAACCGTTTTCGGCAAGAAGGGGGGGCTGTAAACCACCATGTTTAATTCTCTTTTAGATCAGACCCTCAAAACCTCCATCGCCCAACGCTGGTTTATTGTCATTGCAGCGATCTTGGTTACCTGCTGGGGACTGGTGACCGTGACCCAGATGCCCCTGGATGTCTTTCCTGAATTTGCGCCGCCCCAAGTGGATATTCACACCGAAGCCACAGGACTAGCCCCGGAAGAGGTGGAATCCCAAATTACTGTACCCATTGAAAGTGTGGTCAATGGTTTACCAGGGGTCACCACCGTGCGATCGTCCTCTAAGGTGGGGCTGTCCATGGTTCATGTGGTCTTTGCCCAGGATACGGATATTTATAAAGCGCGGCAGTCCGTAACGGAACGGCTTCAGCAAGTCACGAACCAACTGCCTGAGGGGATACATCCCCCTGAACTCTCGCCCTTGGCATCCCCCTTGGGCACGATTTTGATGTATTCCTTCACCGTGACGGGTCAGGGGCAAACCACTCTGATGGATCTGCGCCGTTTGGTGGAAACTACCCTCAGTAGCCAGATTCTCGCGGTGCCGGGGGTTACGGATGTGACGATCTATGGGGGGGATGAACGCCAGGAGCAGGTGTTGGTCAATCCAGAGCGCTTACGATCGCTCAATGTTTCCCTGGATGAAGTCACGGATGCGGCTAGGGGGGCAAACTCCAATGCTCCCGGTGGGTTTCTGATTGGGGGCGGTCAAGAATTGCTGGTGCGGGGCATGGGCCAAGTCCGATCGATCGCTGATTTACAGCAGTCCGTGGTGAAAGTTCAGGATGGCACTCCCATTTTGCTGCGGGATGTGGCGGAGGTGAAAACCGGGGCCGCCTTGAAGCGTGGTGATGCTAGCTTTAATGGACAGCCTGCGGTGGTGTTGATGGTGAATAAACAGCCGGATATTGACACGCCGACGGTAACCCGAAGTGTGGAAGCGGTGGTTAATGCCCTGCAAGCTACGTTCCCCGCCGATGTGCAGGTGGTGCGAACCTTCCGCCAATCTAACTTTATTGATACCGCCATTCGGAATGTGGGGAGTTCTTTGCTGGAAGGCATCGCCATTGTCTCCATCGTCATGCTGCTGTTTCTGATGAACTGGCGCACAGCCCTGATCACCTTGACCGCTATTCCCCTCTCCCTTTTGGTGGGGGTGATGTTAATGAACGCCTTTGGCCTGGGGATTAACACCATGACCTTGGGGGGCTTAGTGGTGGCTCTGGGTGCATTTGTAGACGACTCGATCGTTTATATGGAGAACTGCTATCGCGGTCTACGAACCAACCAGGCCCAAGGTCATCCCAAACATCCCTTTAAGGTCATCTTCGATGCCTTTGTGGAAGTGCGGTTAGCGGTGATTTTCTCCACCGTAATCATCATTGTGGTCTTTGCGCCCATTTTTAGCCTGACGGGGGTAGAAGGGCGGATCTTTGCCCCTATGGGACTGGCCTATTTGCTCTCCATCGGCGCATCCTTGATCGTAGCCATGACCTTGACCCCCGCCCTCTGTGCCATTCTCCTGGCAAACCGCACCCTACCCCAGGAACACACCTACGCCTCTCGTTTAGCCTCCACGCTCTATCGTCCGTTGCTGAACCTGTCCCTCCGATCGCCCCAAATCATTCTTAGTTTGGCCTTAGCCGCCCTCGTGGCAGCCTGTGCGATCGTTCCCTCCTTAGGGCGGGTGTTTCTGCCGGAATTTCAGGAAAAATCGATGGTGAATTCTATGGTGCTATTCCCCGGTGTTTCCTTGGATATGACCAATCGAGCAGGCTTTGCTCTGGCTGCTGCGCTTAAGGACAATCCCCTCTATGAGTGGGTGCAGGTACGGGCTGGCCGGACTCCTGGTGATGCGGATGGAGCCGGAGTTAACATGGCCCACGTCGATGTGGAACTGAGCGACGCAGCCCTCCAGGATCGGGAAGCCAGTGTGCAACAACTGCGGGAAGCCTTCCTCAAATTACCGGGGGTTGCTCCCAATATTGGCGGCTTCATCTCTCACCGCATGGACGAAGTGCTGTCCGGGGTACGCAGCGCCATCGCCGTTAAAATCTTTGGCCCGGATTTAGTGGAACTGCGGCGCATTGGCGAACAGGTGCGGGATGTGATTAAACCCATTGCCGGGGTGGTGGATTTGCAACTGGAACCCCAGCTACCCATTCGTCAGGTACAAATTGAATACGATCGGACTGCGGCGGCAACCTATGGCTTAACCATGGCTCAATTGTCCGAAGGGGTGGAAACGGCTTTAAATGGTCGGGTGGTGTCCCAAGTAGCGGAAAACCAGCAGTTAATTGATATTGCGGTGTCCTTGCCGGAATCCGATCGGAATAACCTCGATGCCATCGGAGCCATCCCCCTGTCTACCCCTACCGGGGAGATCATTCCTCTCCGCACGGTGGCGAGGGTCGATTATGGCATGGGGGCCAATGTGGTGAACCGGGAAGATGTATCGCGGCTGATTGTGGTGTCTGCCAACGTGGCCGATCGGGATCTGGGCAGTGTCGTGGGGGATATTCAGGCACAAATTCAGCAAAAGATTCAACTCCCCAACGGCTACTTTATCCAGTACGGCGGGCAGTTTGAGGCAGAGCAAAACGCCACCAATAACCTCCTGCTGTACAGTATCCTAGCTGCGATCGTTATTGCTGTGCTGATGTTCTTCTCCGTCAAGTCCCTACCAGCTACGATCGCCATTATGCTCAACCTGCCCCTAGCCCTAGTGGGGGGGATTCTCTCGATCGTCCTCACGGTCAGGGTAATGTCCGTGGCCTCCCTGGTGGGGTTCATCACCCTCTTTGGGGTAGCGGTGCGTAACGGGTTGTTACTGGTGGACAACTACAACAACAAATTTGCCCAGGGTATGCATCCCAAAGAAGTCATCCTCAGAGGCTCCCTAGAGCGCATTGATGCCATTTTAATGACAGCCCTCACCTCCGCCCTGGGAACCCTGCCCCTAGTGCTATCCACAGGAGCCGGAAACGAAATCCTCCAACCCTTAGCGATCGTGGTGTTGGGTGGGTTATTTACCTCCACCGCCTTAACCCTGCTGGTGATTCCGGCCCTCTACGCCAAATTTGGCCAGTGGTTAGTGCCCCGGCGCAAGCTAGAAACCCCGGATCTGGTGGATCCGAATCTGCTCATTCAAACCAGATTAGCCCCCACCGTCAGTTCCAAACGCTAAAGTTCCAGACGCTCAAGTTCCAGACGCTCAAGCGTCACCCGAACCGCCCGCAAATTAAACCCGCAAAATTAAAGTCCCTCTCCCACATCGGGGGAAGGACTTAGGGTGAGGGATGCAAAAGTAAGATACTCCGTCAAATCTCCAGAACGCTTAATACTTAATTCTCCATTCCCCATTCTCCATGTCCCCCACCGACAAAACCCCTTCAACCCAACTTTGTACGAACGCAATCCGACTTTGGGCATCGACTTCTAATAACTGAGCTAACTCAGGATGATGAAACCGGGCTTGCTGGGGATAGCCTTTGAAATCTAGGAATGTCCACAAATAATCCAACGCATCTTCATCTAAATGGGCAGCCACGGCCTTCACTTGGTTGAAGTGGCGAAAATCTTGGTCAGACAGTTGGGAACCGCTGCGAATCCCTAACTCCAAGCCTTCCTGTTGAACTTTGTGGAGGAGTTCAGCTTTTTCGTTCTGTAACCGCTCTGCTAAGGCAGATTGCTCTGGGGAGTCGTTCAGAGAGCATTGCAGGGTTTGCCAGACGGACAACACTCCATCCACCCAGCCCTGGGCAAAAACAATGCGGCTTTGGGCATCGATCGCTAGTAACTGGGCAAAGTCTGGATCGTGGAGCCGGGCTTGTTGGGGGTAACCTTTGAAATCTAGGAATGCCCACAAAGAATCTAATGCATCCCCATCTAAATCAGCGGCGATCGTACTGACCCGATCGAAGTGGCGAAAATCCTGGTCAGAGAGTTTGGAACTACTGCGAATCCCTAATTCAAAGCCTTCTTGTTGAACTGTATGCAGTAATACTGTTTTTTCAATTTTTTCAATACTAAGACGATCGACTACAGATTGGTCTTCTGTGATTTGGGAAGTCCGGTTTTGAGTCATAACAGCCATGTCTAGTGCCTCCTAGCAAATTGTTGGTGATGAGTAGTTAGAGGGCTGAAGCTTTTGTCTATTGATGATCTCAAGCGTTTTTCCGGTATCACAGGTTTGTGGATCACAGGTGCGAGTGTCACAGGTTGGTGGTGTCGGGGTCAGGCTTGAATGCTTAACTTCTACCCTGGAACTGTATACCCTTATACAATATCCCAGGAATTTGCATAAGGAAAGAGAAAGATACAAATCGTTACATACGATACAGTTTTCTCTAGAAAAGTATGCAACAGCCTTCTCTTCCATCGATTTTTATGCACTGCCAATGAGGAGGGGCCGGGTTCCTGACCTAGAACGCCTATCCTGCTTGAACCCCAATTTTTGCTAATCCGGGGATGAACTGGGCTAGTACAATGAGGCAGAAGTCTGGCTGCCATCGTTAAGCGACGAAGGCTTTACCTTGGTATTGCACCGAGATCCGGTTTCTCTAATCTTCGCTGTTCAATCTTGGCTTTTCATCCATAAGAAACCAGTCTCCCCCGCCTGTTTCCGCGCTACCTTGGGGATGACGAAATGAATGAGTTAGGTTGTACACCATAACAATTTTTGATAAAATGGGATTAAATTCCATCAAAACTAGATACTAAAATAATGACTACATTAAACCTTGAATACCTCACTGACAATAAAGGAAAACCTACCGCTGTTGTCATTCCTATCGAAATTTGGCAACAAATCTTACCGTTTGATGATGCTTCTTTAGAAGATCTTTCTGATGCTATAGAAAGTTATTGCCTTAATAAGGCAATGGAGGAAGGTAAAAATACTCCTCTTTATTCCCGTGCGGAAGCTCTAGCTTTTTTGGAAGATTAACATGGAAGTCAGGTATCGTCAGTCATTCTTGAAGGATCTCAAAAAACTGAAAGGTTCATCAGTATATCCACGTATCTATGAGATCGTCTTTACAACTTTATCTGAAGCGCAGAACTTACAAGATCTACCGAATATAAAGGCTATGCAAGGATATTCAAATCGCTACCGTATTAGAGTTGGGGATTATCGCATTGGCATAGAGATTTCTGATAATACAG
>DALYGI010000202.1:3523-7607 GCA_031971595.1 Prochlorotrichaceae cyanobacterium CTOTU29312 | reverse complement strand
ACAAACATTAACCCACAAAGATGCCTAGGGATTGGGCCACTTCTACCATAAAATCATTGGGTAGAACGGGACCCGCACAACGATCGGTTTCATGACAGTTGCGAATAACGGGGACAACCTCATCTAGGGGTTTGGCTTCCACTCGCCCACTTTGCCAAATCACTAAGCGGTTATATTGCTCGTGTTGAAGCAGGTCGATCGCTTTTTTTCCGAAGGAGATAGCCAGGAGACGATCGAAGGAAGAGGGGGTGCCACTGCGTTGAATATGACCTAACACGGTGGATCGGGTATCTAGCTCTTGGATTTCACAAAAGTCATCCACTCCTTCTATACAAAGTTTGCGGCTATGGGTTTGAATGACTTTGGCTAGAATATCGCCAATATACTTATCATGTTTACCCTCTGCGGTTTTCACCCCTTCGGAAATCACAATCAAGCCAAACTTCCGCCCATCCCGGCGCTGGCGGGCCAGATGATGACAAATTTTGCTAATCACCTCTTCCGTGAGGGCGGGAACCCGTTCCGGGATCAGAATCACATCTGCCCCCCCCGCAATGCCACTGTGTAAGCCTAGGTGACCCGCATCTCGGCCCATGACTTGAACCACCATAATGCGATCGTGGCTGGCAGCGGTAAAGGTGAGGTTATAGAGGGCATCGGTGACGGTGGCCACAGCGGTATCAAAGCCCACGGATTTTTCCGTAAAGGGCACATCATTGTCGATCGTTTTGGGGACGGCCACCACCTTCCAGTTCCCCTGCTGAGCCAGTTCGTAAATAATATCTAAACTGCCATCTCCCCCAACCACCACTAAGGCATCTAGCCCTAGGCTGCTGTAGCCGTTCAGGATTTGTTGAGCCACCTCCGGCTCATTGGGGTTGCCTCGGCTCAGGGATCCGAGAATGCTGCCACTTAAAAATTGCAGCACATCTAACCCTTGAACCACACCAGGAATATCGTAGCCATGTTCATTGAGTTTGATTTGATTCTGGGGTAATTTTGCCCTGAGAAATGTCCAAAAAGCCATCGGTTCCGTGGGGAATGCCATAGACTTCCCACCCTAACTGGCTGGCGGATTTAACCACCGCCCGAATGACGGCATTTAAGCCCGGACAATCTCCCCCACTGGTTAACACGCCTGTTATTTCGCTGTTATAGTAGATAGCGAACGATCGCTATCCGGTATGAGAAATGGTTAGTGCTGTAACGTCCCCCTCCTCCCCTAAGCCTCACTATACCAACGAACAAATTGCGGCGTGGTTGCAAGGGCTCTTGACAGTAGCCTGGGCAGACGGTCACTTTGACGCAGAAGAGAAAGTTTTAATCCAGTCCTTAATTGAAGAGGAAGCCCTAGCTCCCAGCATCAATTTGGAGCAATTTGAACCCATTGGTGCCCCAACCCTCCAGGCTGCCTTTGGGGATGATCCGTCCATCGCTCAAAATTTTCTGCGGATGGCGGTGATGGTGGCAGTGGCGGATGGGGTGTACTCCGCTCCAGAGGATGCCCTACTCCATAACTTTGCCCAAGCCCTGCACCTAGAGGATCAGATTCTAGATTCCCTTCGGGCCACCCTTTACCATCCCGATGAAATTGAAGCCTCCGGCCCCATGGCCCTAGAAGCCCATCCCCTCCATCCTGAACACCACGGCCCAGCCCTGTTACATCCGGTACAAGATTGGATGGATGGCTTGGAAGTGCATGATCCCCGTGTAGCTCGCTTTATTTGCCGCCTGATCCCCCCTCAGTGCCCTTTTGAACGGGACATTACTCTCTTTGACCACAAGATTGTCCATATTCCCCCCCTCTGTCAATTGAACCCGCTCTATGAACAATTAGTGGGGCTTCGGTTCCGGGCTTTAAGTTACCTAGCAGACGACTGTGGGGAAGATGTAACCCCCTACTGTTAAGCCAGACGAATCACGCAATGTACAACTATTCTCAGATCTCAGATCTTCCTAAGGATCGTGAATTGAATAAACTGGAAAGTTCAGGATTAAACCACAAAGACACAAAAAACACAAAGGCGTTCCTGGGGGGCTTCTGTGTTTTTGTAGTGAAATTCCAGGTCTAAAGCCCGCATTCCTAACCCCCATTCCCTAACCCCTCTTCCCTATTCCCCATTCCCTATCCCCTATCCCCCATTCCCTAATCCGAAAATTCACTAGAACGATCGAGCCTGAGATCCCGACGATGGAGGGGATGGGGTTTTAACCAGGTGGGTAAGTTTGTTGCTTGAATTTTCAGTTCTAAGTAACCCGTCTGACGATCGAATTCTCGCCTAAAGGTATACTCCGGCAATTCCGCCAGCACCAGTTCCGCCGTAGTGTAAATCACACACCCTTCCATCAGATGTCCCCCCATCACCCTACCCCAAGCATCGGCAATAGACAGGTGTAAATGTACGCCGTTAGGGGCTAAGGTTCCCACGAGGGAGACAATTTCAAACCGTCGTTTGAATAAGCGCGGCACCGATCGTCCTGCAAAACGTAGGGCGGCTTGATCTAAACTGCCCACCGCACTCACCACACAACCCGCCTGGATTTCTTCCGTGGCCACCAGCCGCTGTAAAGCCAGTTTTAAGTCGTCCTGGGGGTTCAGTCTTATCGCAATGGTTCGCATGATTTGCTTTTGAGATATTTAGCTTCTGGAGCTTTTGGGACGTTTCGAGCGTTCTGGGGAGTTTCCGTTCGATCCCCTGGGTAACCATTCTATGCTCTGGCAAGAGACTATTGCTTCGGTTTGACCGTTGCAAAATAATCTTCTAAAACTCGTCTGACCATGGGGCCAGCTACCTCGCCGCCCCCTCCTCCCGAATTTTCGGCAAAGGCCACCACCACAATTTCCGGTTTATCCGCTGGGGCATAGGCTCCAAACCAGGCATGGTTTTCCCTGGGGGGATCTTCCGCTGTCCCTGTTTTGCCAGCAATGGGGGGCAGTTTGCTTCCGTCTACGATACTCGATCCGGTGCCGTAGGACATGACTTCTTCTAAGCCCTGCTCAACCACTTCGATCGTGCCAGGGTGCAAATTGAGGGATTCTCGCCAATTTTTTGCTTCCTCATTGTCTTTTTGGAGGTGGGGTTTCACCCGATCGCCCCCGTTAGCGGCTACGGCAAACATCACCGCAACCTGTAAGGGTGTGGCTTGCAGATAGCCCTGACCGATGGACATATTAATGGTATCCCCCACATACCATCCTTCTTCTAGCACTTCTTTCTTCCAGGCATCATCCGGTACTAAGCCCGGCGACTCTTCGTGGTATAGCTCAATGCCCGTATGTTGACCAAAGCCAAAACGCCGCGTCCAGTCGGAGAGCACTTCCCCCCCAATGCCCATGGCAATTTGATAGAAAAAGGTATCGCTACTCCAAGCTAAAGCGCTGGAAAATCCCAAAACCCCAAACCCTGCATTATTCCAATCCCAAAATTTATGTTCCCCTACCTCCACATAGGGATAGGTGGGAAGATAGCTGCCAGTACTATATTTACCGGATTCGATCGCTGCGGTGGTGGTGACAATTTTGAAGGTACTGGCGGGGGCAAAGGCCTGCAAGGCTCGGTTCACAAAGGGGTGTTCTTGACTCTGAAGTTGTTGCCACTGGGCTTCCGTAATGCGGCTAGAGAAGAGATTGGGATCGTAGGTGGGACGGCTGACCATGGCCAAGACCCCCCCATTATTGGGATCGATGGCCACGATCGCCCCCCTGGTGTTGCCGAGGGACTTTTCCGCAATTTTTTGCAGATCTAAATCAATGGTGAGGGTGACATCATTGCCAGAGATCGGAGGACGTTCCCCCAAGATGCGGACAATTTCCCCCGCTGCATCCACTTCCACCTGTTGCCCGCCCCATTCACCTCGGAGTTGAGATTCTAGGGCATCTTCAATTCCCAGTTTGCCCACAATATCCCCTAGGCGGTACCCCTTGGGGGCTAAAGCTTCTAACTCCTGATCGGTAATTTCGCCGGTATAGCCCAGGACATGGGCTGCTAAATCTCCATTGGGATAGTAGCGCACCGATTCAAAATCCACTTCGATACTGGGCAGTTCCGTTCGAGCTTCTTCAATGGCAATAACCTGTTTTTCT
>DALYGI010000202.1:0-3513 GCA_031971595.1 Prochlorotrichaceae cyanobacterium CTOTU29312 | reverse complement strand
GCACCCGATAATGAGAGTTATAGCCTTCCTTTTCTAGGCGGCTCAGGATTTCCGCTTTGGGAATTTGGAGAATTTTAGATAAACGGTTTAAAATCGTGGGCCACTGCTCCGGTTCTTGGGCAATGGGCCACAGAAAGACGGAATAGGAAACGCGGCTGCCCCCCATTAAGCGACCTTTGCGATCGAAAATCTGACCCCGTTGGGGCGGTTTAGGAATCAGACGAATCCGGTTATTGTCTGCCAGTTCTCGGTTCCGCGGCCCCTCCACAATTTGCAGATAGGCGAGGCGACTGCCTAACCCCCCTAACAACAACAAAGAGACCCCAATCATGACGAACACGGACTGAAGGGAACGTCCGAGGGTTCGGGGGGCAGTTTGGGGCGGGGTGATGGGATTAAAAACAATCACAGGTCTTAAGCCAGATTGGTTTTTCTTAAAACATCTAATCGCTTTTGGGCAATGGCATTGCCACCATCTAAGTCTAAAACAGATTGATAGGTTTCGATCGCTTCGGAGGTGAGTTGTTTGCGCTCGTAGGCAAAGGCCAGGTTTTTCAGGGCAATCGCATAGGTGGGAGCAACTTTGAGCGCGTCCTTATATTCCCGGATGGCCAAATCGTATTGCTCTTGAGCGGCGTAGGCATAGCCCAGGGCATTGTGAATGAGGGCCGCTAACTCCGAGGAAGAATCCAATTTTTTGGATTTTAAGGCTTTTTGAAACTGGAAAATGGCCTGGGTAAAGAGCTTTTTGCCCAGTAGAATACTGCCCAATTCATAGTGATCCTCAGGGCTGCCTGGATCCTGGGATAGCTTGCGCTGTAATTGGGTTAAGGTGAGTTCTGTTCGACGAGTGCGTAGAACTTGGCGTAAGACAAACCAACTGGCTCCCCCTAGGAAAGCAACCAAAATTAACAAGTAAACTACTGATAATGAATCAGTCATTTTCCCCCCAGTCGAACAGATAGACTCCCCGCATACCTAACTCGGAATTCACAACCCTAACGGTTAGCTGTTTCAGCGATCGTTTGGAAGGTTTGTGGATCTAAGACCGCTAGTTGAGCCAACATCTTCCGGTTAAGTTGAATATTGGCGGATTTGAGCCCACAGGTGAAACGGCTATAGCTCATGCCATTGAGACGAGCAGCGGCGTTAATCCGAGCAATCCACAACCGGCGGAAATCACGCTTGCGTTTGCGACGATCGCGGTAGGCATTACACAGAGCCTTCATCACCCGCTGGTTAGCGGTACGGAACAACTTAGACTGGCTGCCTTTAAAGCCCTTTGCCAGCTTAAAAATTTTATTGCGACGTTTGCGGGCAACATTGCCCCGTTTAACTCTAGCCATAGGGGATTGAGATACTCCAAAGATTTTAAGTAGACCGGTTTAGGTAGACCGGCTGAGGGACACCGGATCCATTAATCGTAGACCCTAAGCGTAGGGCATCATTAAGGCGACCCGCTCACAATCCGTTTCGTGGATGACCGCATCTTGGGCGAGCTTCCGCTTCCGTGCGGAGGTTTTGTGCTCTAAGAGGTGGCTGCGAAAGGGTTTACGGCGCATAAATTTGCCACTTCCCGTGACGCGGAATCGCTTGGCCGCAGCTTTACGAGTTTTTAACTTGGGCATGGTGAATTCTTCTAAACACGGTCTACTATTCTACGCGGAAATCCGACGTTTGAGCAATACCCCTGCAAAAAATCATTTATCCCTGTCAGATTGAGATGGGGTGAGATGGGGTGACAGGGGTTGAGATTAGGGCTGACGTTGGTAGCCCTTCCAAGATCTGTTACAGTTTTTGAGGGTTTTGATCAAAATTTGAAGTTATGAATAACACCAATCCAGATGCTCAAGAGACCCAAGGGGTGCCAACACCCAAGGTTTCTCAGGAACAGACGTTGGCCAATGCCGGCCCTAGTCCCGATGACTGCTACGAATGTCGATCCTGTGGCTATATCTATGAACCGTCTAAGGGAGACAATCGCGCTAAGATCGCCGCGAATACTGCCTTTCAGACCTTGCCAAAAACTTGGCGTTGTCCGGTTTGCAGTGCCCCCCAAACTCAATTCGTCAATATCGGTGCCAAAAATAAACCCTCTGGCTTTCAAGAAAACCTCGGCTATGGTCTTGGTGTTAATACCTTAACGCCAGGGCAAAAAAATATACTCATTTTCGGGGGGTTAGCCTTGGCGTTTCTCTTTTTTATGAGTTTGTACGGTTTGAAATAAGTGGACTACGATCGCGTTCTTTATCCTTTAGGTTAGATATGAGAATTGTTTGGAAAACCGGTTTGAAAGACCTTATGAATAGGCTATCCTTGGCGACTTGGCTTCAGCAAGCTTGGCGTTATGGGTTTCAGGGGGTATTGCTGATTGCTATTAGCTTGGGCTGTTTTGGCTGTGCAGGGTATCTAGAATCTTTATCTAATAACCCTTGGCAGGTGATTACCTTGCCCACGGAAAGTACCATGCAAGACCTGGCCTTTACGGCGGATCCCAACCACGGTTGGCTGGTGGGTTCCGATGCCAGTGTGCTGGAAACCATGGATGGAGGCGAAACCTGGACTCCTCGATCGCTCCCCCTAGAAGACGATCGTTATCGGTTTGTTTCCATTAGTTTCAACGGCGAAGAGGGGTGGCTAGTGGGACAACCTTCAATCCTCTTCCACACCAACGATGGGGGAACCCACTGGTCTAGGGTGTACCTCAGTGAAAAATTACCTGGATCACCCCTGTTAATCACGGCCCTCTCTCCCCAAAGTGCCGAAATGGTCACGGACATTGCAGCTATTTATCGCACAGAAGACGGGGGGCAAACCTGGAAAGCCATGGTTCAGGATGCCCTAGGCACAGTGCGAAACCTAGCGCGATCGAACGCTGGAGGCTATGTGGCCGTATCGGCCCTAGGGAACTTTTACTCCACCTGGGAACCGGGACAAACCCAGTGGACAGGGCATAACCGTACCTCTTCCCGTCGGGTTCAAAACATGGGCTTTGGCAAAAATGAACAGCAACTGTGGATGTTAGAGCGAGGCGGGCAGGTGCAGTTCACCCAATCTGCGGATCAAGAGGACTGGGGAGAGGTGATCGTCCCGGAATTTTCCACCAGTTGGGGCTTATTGGATCTAGCCTACCGTACCCCTGATGAAGTGTGGATTTCCGGGGGCAGCGGTAACCTCCTGGTGAGTTATGACGATGGGACTACCTGGCTCAAGGATCGGGCCGTGGAAAATACCCCTTCTAACTTCTACCGGATTATTTTCACCAACCCCGATCAAGGATTTGTCCTAGGCCAGCGGGGCATTCTCCTACGGTATCAACCCCAAATTGCCCAAGGGGAACAGACCACAGGAGATATGGGATAAGTTGGTAGTTGTTAGTTTTGAGTGTTGAGTCTTGAGTTTTGAGTGTTGAGTTTTGAGTTGGATAGATTTTAGTTTTCAGTGTTGACTGCTTAGGGTAACGCGATGTGCAACTATTCTCAGATCCCCGGTTTCTGGGGACATCGTATCAAG
>DALYGI010000201.1:0-7635 GCA_031971595.1 Prochlorotrichaceae cyanobacterium CTOTU29312 | reverse complement strand
TCGTCTTGCCGTTGATTCGTCTTAGCCAACATGAAAAATGACCGAACCGTGAGTTTAAACACTTATTCTAAATAATCCATAATTGAACTTTCCCAACCTCAATCTACATTCCACCTATATCCGAATGTCTATTCATGTCTATTCACAAGTTGACGCTTTCTGGAGTCCAAAAAATTCGAGAGCATTTACAACAAAGCTTGGTGTTACCCGATCTAGAGAATCGTCCCCGTCGAATTGATATTGATCTGGAGGAGGAGATTCCTGAGCCAGATTCCTTGGATGCTCTGGGGGATCTGTTTCGGGCCGCCACGGTGCCAGAGGAGGTGTTGAGCGCTCCGAATACGGATGGACGCTGGTTTCTCAGTTCCGTTAATCCGGGGGCGGGCTTAAATCGGGTGCCAGGGTTGAGCCTCAAGCCCGATTATCGCCTAGTGCCCTATCTGTTACGAACCATCGATCGGGGCATTGGCCAGGTGTGGGCTGTGCCTGAGGCTGAAAGTGGTACGGCAGAATTAGAAATGGTGCTGGATCAGGCGGGGCTCAGTCGCCAAAATCCCCCCAGACCTGCCCAGGCTCTGGAGCATCCCCTCCTAGCGATCGAGGGCGATCGTTCCCCTACTTCCTACGTGATTGCCTCAATTTTTTGTCGTGAACTCAAGGAATTTGGAGCATTAGGGGAAGATAGCAATTGGCTCCACCATCGCCTAGTGGCGGCCATTCCGCCCCAGGTCAAATGGAACTGGAAAGTGGAGCCCCCCAAGGATCTGTCCCCCAAGGTCAAGGTTTTTGAGGATGGCCGAGCCGCCGTAGATTTCTACTCCTGTCGCATTACCCCCCCCATTTCCCTCGTGCGTCATCTGGATCAATATCCGGCGGAACACTACGCGGCCCAGACCGTCGATCGGGTAATTGCCACCGCCATTCGGTAGTTTTCCGGGTTTAGGGCACTGATGGGGGCATAGGTGTAGTAAAGTGAGAACGTAAGCGCATTAGGGGCAGTTCATGTCTAAAATTGTCTCCATTCATTCCTACCGGGGCGGGACAGGCAAATCTAACTCCACCGCTAACATTGCGGCAACGGTGGCCCGCTATGGTTACCGAGTGGGTGTGGTTGATACGGATATTCAATCGCCAGGGGTTCACGTCATCTTTGGCTTTGATGAGCAAAGTCTCGATCGCTCCTTGAATGATTATCTGTGGGGGCGGTGTCCCATTAAAGATACGGTCTACGACGTGACCCCCATATTGGGGCAATCCGCCCAACCCAAAAGTAAGCTTTTTTTAGTGCCTTCTAGCGTCAAAGCCAGTGAAATTGCCCGCATTCTCCGGGAAGGCTACGATGTGGGGCTCCTCAATGACGGCTTCCAGGATTTAATTGATGATTTAGAACTGGATTATCTGTTTATTGATACCCACCCTGGGCTGAATGAAGAGACCCTACTCTCCATTACCATTTCAGATATTTTGGTCTTGATTTTGCGCCCGGATCAACAGGATTACCAAGGAACCGCCGTAACGATCGATGTGGCGCGGAAGTTGGAAGTCCCTAAACTGCTGTTAATCGTCAACAAAGTCCCCACAATCTTTGATCCCAATGATATGAAACTGAAGGTGGAAGAGACCTACCAAGCCACCGTTGCCGGGGTTATTCATCACTCCGACGACATGATGGTACTGGCGAGTAGTGGTCTCTTTTCCCTCCATTATCCAGGGCACACCCTCACCCAAATCATCGACTCCATTGCCCGTCAGATTATGTTTTAGGGTTTAGGTTTTAGGGTTTAGGGATATGTTTTGGGGAGGTCTAAGGAGATGCCAGAGGGGAACTGTTCCGTCTTTGTCTATGGAACCCTGAAACCAGGGGAGCGCTACCACGATCGCTATTGTGGGGATCAGGTGGTTAGCTCTCAACCGGCCTGTGTGCCAGGACGTTTATACCATTTATCCCTAGGGTATCCGGGGTTAACCGACGAGCCAGGCTGGGTTCAGGGGGTCTTGCTAGAATTTAAAACGCCAGAGGTGTTGCAAGGGCTAGATGAATTAGAGGAATATACACCGGGGGGCGATGGGGCAGAAAATAGGTATCAGCGAACCTGGGAGCAGGTGTATCACCTCGATCGTACCCCCTTGGCTTGGGCTTGGTTGTATCGCATGGAGCCGGAGCGAGTAGCCTCCTTCGGGGGCATTTGGATTCCTGAGGGATCCTGGTCAGGTCGTTAATTGTAGCGCGTAACCATGGGCGCGTTAACCATGGGCGGGGTAGTCGCGCCTAGATTTCTTATTAGGAATGCGGACTTTATAACCTGGAATTTCACCACAAAGATACAAAAGCCCCGAAGGAACGCCTTTGTGTTCTTTGTGCCTTTGTGGTTTAATCCTGAGCTTTCCAGTTTATTTAATGCACGATCCTAATCGTTAACCATGGGCGGGGTAGTCGCGCCTACATTATCCATAACCGATCGATCGTGCCCACCAATCATTTATCGATCGCACCGATCGCCTATCCTATGGATTAGAGTCCTCAAACCGTTGGCGCACATCATCGATCGCTTCGTTTAACTGGGCAATTTTTCCCTCCAAGCTCCGGCGGGCATTCTCCATCCGCACCTCATTGATCCGACGACGGGAAATACTCCGGCGATCGTTTGGTTCCGCCTCCTCTCCCTCTAAGGGCTGCACTTCAGACTCTAGGGGAAGTTCCGCATTATTTCGAGACGCAAGAATCGCCCCAATGAGGCCGCCCACCGTTCCCCCCACGATCGCTCCTAACAAAAAACCATTTCCAAAATTATCCCGTTGGCTCATAACCTGTCTTACCATTCTTCATGAGTTGATTTAATACTGGGACTTCACAATTGGGGACTTCAGGATTGGTGAAATATCCTTAACCCAGAGTACCAAAAGCCCGATCGCCCGCATCGCCTAAACCCGGCACAATATAGCCCTGGGCATTTAAGCCCTGATCAATAATAGCGGTATACACCACCACCGCAGGGTAGAGGGTGCCTAACTTTTGCAAGGCCGGGGGAGCCGCCACCACGCCAATAATTCGCACCAAGGCCGGATCAATACCCCGGTTCACTAATTCTTCCAACGCTAACAAAATCGACCCCCCCGTGGCTAACATCGGATCCAAGAGGAGAACCCGCGTCTGAGGGGCAAACCGATCGGGAAATTTATTCAGGTAACAACTAGCAGCCAGGGTCTCCTCATTCCGTATCACCCCCAGGTGATAGGTAGTGGCCAAGGGCAACAGATCCTGAGCCCCCTCTAGCAGAGCTAAGCCCGCCCGTAAAATAGGAACCACCACTAAGGGTTGCTGAGCATCAATAAAGGTAGCAGGGCAATCGGCTAAGGGGGTACGCACCGGACGATCGAGGGTGGGCAGCCAGTCGCGGATCGCTTCGTAGGTCAGCCAGCGCCCCAATTCTCTTAAAGCTGTACGAAATAAAGGCGTTGGGGTATCTTGATCGCGGACAATACCCAACCAGTGCTGAATTAGGGGATGGGGTGGCACGTAAACCCGAAGTTGAGGAGCCATAAGGATAACAGATCTCTAAAAACACTCGACTAAAATCACCACACCTTTTGACCCTACCATAGAACTTGGCGTGGTCTACTGGATTTCTGGATTTCTGGGTAAATGGATTAAGAGATCAATAGATTAAAAGGTCAATAGATTAATAGATCGATAGATTAATAGATCAACGGCAAATGGTGGGGCCACTTGGGATAAGCTAAGATGGTTAAATAGGAATCTTTTAAGATCCTCACAATCTTCCTTCTTCAGGTGGTAAGACTACGGTATGGATTCTTCGCCCGCATCCTCCGGTTTATCGGACTCTCAGGTGCCAAAACAAAATTTAAGTATTTTGATTGCGGAAGATGTAGCCGTAAATCAGATGGTTGCTGTCGCTATTTTAGAGCGTTTGGGCTATACCGCAGACGTAGTGGAAAATGGAGCCCAAGCCGTAGAAGCAACCCAGCGCAAAGCTTATCAATTAATCCTGATGGATATTTGTATGCCAGAAATGGATGGGCTGGATGCCACCCGTGAAATTCGCCACACGACGGGCTCCCCCGTACAGCCCTGGATTGTGGCTGTAACTGCCCATGCCATCTTAGGGGATAAGGAAAAATGTTTGGCTGCGGGTATGAATGATTACGTCACCAAGCCCATTAGTGTCAAAGCTATTGCCGCAGCGATCGATCGTTGTCAACAGTCCCTCGTGGCTTAGTCGCCTAACGAGAGTGACCAGCTTAAAATTGAGCGCATTGAGAACCCAAAATTGCCATAAATCCTAAAAAAAGCAGTAGCAAACCGTAGCAATATGGCTCAACCCAATCGTTTAAGAAGTTTGGCCGGTCTGTTTTTAAAATTGGGAACGATCGGTTTTGGGGGCCCCCAAGCCCACATTGCCCTGCAACATGAAGAGGCGGTGGTGCGCCGAAAGTGGCTGACTGAGGAAGCCTTTGCGGAAGGTCTGGCCCTCTGTGAAATGCTCCCCGGCCCCGCCTCTACCCAAATGGGAATTTACCTGGGATATGTGCAGGCAGGCCCCTGGGGGGCGATCGTTTCGGGGGTCTGTTTTATTGCCCCGGCCTATCTCATTGTGCTTTTCCTCTCCTGGGGCTATTTTCATTTTCAGAATTTACCCCAGGTCAGCGCCCTCTTTTTGGGGGTGTCTCCCGTGGTCACCGCGATCGTCCTGGCCTTTTGTTGGAAATTGGGGGAAAAAGTCCTGAAAGGCTGGCAACGCATCACCCTAACGATCGTTGTATTTTTGACCACAGCCCTCACTTCCTTCAGTATTCTTTTACAGTTTTTAATCTGTGGCTTTCTAGGGTGTTTTTGGTTTCGATCGCCCCCCTCTCCCCCCCAGCAGTCTGCCCCCCCCCCAGAAGTTCCAGAGACTCCAGAAACCCCAGACGGAGCTACACCAACCGGATCCGCTCCCTACGGTCTAGCCTTAGGACGGCTAATGCCCGCCTGGGTTTTGCCCTTTGTGGGAACCACCCTTTCCGTGACCTCCCTCTCTAGCTTTTGGGGATTCGATCGGCTTCGGGAGTTTGCCCTACCCTTGGCAATCTTCTTTCTGAAAGTGGGCAGCTTAATCTTTGGGGGCGGTTTAGTGATTATTCCCCTCTTAGAATTTGAAGTGGTGGAACGCCTCCAGTGGTTAACCCATACGGAATTTATTAATGGAGTCGCCATTGGTCAACTCACGCCCGGCCCCGTGGTGCTAACTGCGGCCTTTGTGGGCTATAAAGTTGCCGGGGTTTCAGGCTCTCTCATCGCCACGATCGCTATTTTTCTGCCGTCCTTTCTCTTTATCCTCTTAGCCACCCCCATTCTTCTGCGCCTACGCCAAAACCCGTGGATCAAAGCCTTTCTCCAAGGCGTAACCCCCGCCGTCCTAGGAGCCACCAGTGCCGCCGTGCTACCCATTGCCCAAGCCAGCTTAATTCAATCCCACTGGCCTCAAACCTTGATCGCCCTAGGGATTTTAAGCGCCAGTCTCCTCGCCTTAATTCGCTTCAAAATACCCACCTGGCAACTGGTTCCCGCCGGAGCGATCGTGGGACTTGTCCTAGGCACCTGGTTAGGGGGTTGAGCATTCCAATCAAAAAAATACCGACCCCCCTGCTTAACCACCCAAGAGGCTCGGTATCATATTTTGTAGTTCGATCGTTTTTCGATCGTTTTCAACTCTAAATGTACGAGCGCTGCCCCCGTACCCGCCCTCCTGTGACGGTTCTAGCCCCTAGGCATGGGCTTCTAAACCTTGGCGTACCCGTTCCAAATAAGGACGAACCAGGGAAGCTGTGTTTCCAGAGAGGTGCTGCTCCACCGCATCCTGAAGATGGCGATAGGCAATGGCACAGGGGCCAGTCTTCTTATAGGCCAGCAGAATGGTATCGAGCCAAGACATCAGCGCTTCCATGAAAAAGACCTCATCATCCCGCAAAATCGACAGGGCAATGTAACGCAAGGTTTCCGACATATCATAAACACAGCGCTGCTTATGGTTTTGCAGCAGATCCGGATAGGCTTTGAACAAATGGGTTAAAGCCTGCACAACTAATTGAATTGCTTACTATTATCACGCACTTCTTGGTATGCCGTTAAACGACTGGCATATCCCTGGGCGTATTGCTCTAATGCGGTTAGTTCCTTAGCATTTAGGTAACGTCCATCGGCCTCGATCACGTTTTTCTCAAGGGTGTGGTTGAGGGTATACATAGTTCAAAAACCTCACGGTAAATCTTGACGGCTAGAATCGGGAAACCATCCTTAGGTTGATCGGAAAGATGCAATCAGATGAATGGAGGCGATGCACAAGTGCTTTTCATGCACAATCTTGTTATAGCCATAGCCTAAAAGAAAATGGAAGAGAAATTCAAGCGGTTTAACAGCTTTGCAGTAGTTCTTTACGATTCTTTACAAAAGCCTGGTTGATACCACTGTAGACATTAAGAAAAATTTAGTATATTGCCCCGTAGCCCTTACCAGCGTGGATTTGTCTTGGGTGAAAACTTCAGTAATAATGTAGAAGTATGAAGCATTTAAGTTTCTTGATATTTCAACTTGAAAGTTCCCGTAGATTTACTGATATTTTTAGGAGCCCTTTCCCCTACAATTTTCAGGTAAGAGCCAATGCAGCCAGTCGGTTGTTCTGGTCTAGCACTGCTCCCTCCAAGTGCAGACGCTGGAATTTTCGTTCTAGCTCTTTCTCTTAAACCCCACCGGGTTTACGCTAGATTTAGGAGAAGTTCTTATGATTTGGTCTGATAGTCTCCCTGAAATTTTTCCGGGTGAATCAGAAGGAATCACAAGGAAGAGTCAGTCTTTACCAGGGAGTGAGTCAGGTTTGTAGCTGCCAGTTTTTATTGAATTCTGACTATTGAGGATAGTAAAGATTATGGAACGTCACAATTGCGTAACGGTTAGCCGCCAATCTTCCCGCGAAGAACGCGCCAATGCACTACGGCAGATCTATCAACAGGTTTTAGAGCGCCAGCCCTATACATTTGAACGTCTAGAACTGAAAAAAGCCGAGGAGGATTTCCTTCGGGATAAAATTGGAGTTCGTCGTTTTCTGAAGGAATTAGGTCATTCG
This sequence comes from Prochlorotrichaceae cyanobacterium CTOTU29312, assembly GCA_031971595.1. Classification (GTDB taxonomy): domain Bacteria; phylum Cyanobacteriota; class Cyanobacteriia; order Prochlorotrichales; family Prochlorotrichaceae; genus JBEAPM01. Next base: position 514 of record DALYGI010000201.1, on the reverse strand, counting down.
GAATTGTATCTGAATAGTTTCTATTATCAGTCTTCTAACCAAAAGTTCGTTGAAGTTTGTCTCAAGCACTTCCTGGGACGATCGATCGTGAACCACCAAGAAATGCACGACTACATGAATGTTTTGATCAAGGAAGGGGTCAAGCACTTAATTACGGCCATCCTAGATTCTGAAGAGTATCGCAAGTACTTTGGATGTTTTACCGTTCCCTACATCCGTGAGCAAAGTGTCTATGCTTCACCCAAGGCCTATCTGGAAACTCAAATTTTGCTCCATGAAATAAACGGTCGTCGGGGCTGGTCTTTACCCACCCTCTATTGGCATCAATTGGGTATGGATTGTGACACCGGAGTTTGTCGCCACCCCGAAGTGGAAGAGGCGATTAAACCAGCGGTGAAAGCGGAGCCTGCTAACAAGTCTGTCAATGATATGAGTTTGGATGATTTGCTCTCCGTTTTAGATACGGATGCAGAAATGCCTGTCCTGACCGATCGGCAACGTTTAGCGTTACAAC
>DALYGI010000200.1:0-7656 GCA_031971595.1 Prochlorotrichaceae cyanobacterium CTOTU29312 | reverse complement strand
CGGAAAAGCGATCGTAGATTTCCTTGAGTCGCCCGGTTTGGTGCTGAAAAACCATGGAAAAGTGATGACTTTGGGCATCGTAGCCCAGAAGCAAAATCCGATCGACTTGAAAATGTTCAATCAGGCGTTCAGCGGTATTTTTCAAAGCCACCTGCCAATCCTGCTCGGTACGAATGACCTGGCTGATGTCATTGACCAGGGCATGGTTCGCCTGAACCCGACGAGTTTCCTGATCCACCCGATCGAGGCGACAACTGAGGGATAGAACCTGGGCGATCGTTTTGAGATAGTCCACCTCCTGGGGTTGCCAAACCCGCGAACTGCCTTCCTCCGCCGCAAGAAAGCCAAAGAGCCGTTCGTCTTGCCAGAGGGGCACCGCCAGGAAAGTTTTGACCCGCAGCAATTCCAGCACCTTGGTAGTGGCATCCAGGGCCAGGGAACTCTGGGTGGGGGTAATTTCAACGATCGAATTTTTCATGAGGGTTTGGTACAACCCTGGGCACTGCTTCACCGTCAGGCGAAACTGCTCCTCCCCCGTTTGGGGAACCGCCTTCCGTTTCGTATTTTGGGTCGGGAAGGTTCGTTGCCAAAAATAGCGCCCCTCCGGTTCAAACCAATAGGCCACCACGCGAGTGGGCTGCAAATGGGTCTGAGCTTCTTCCACCGCCACCGCCAACCGTTGCTCCAAATTAGGGGCCTGATGGATTTGGGTAATAACATTGGGCAGGGAGTTGTCCGGTTGGGCCGTGGCCGGTGTCCCCTGTTCGCTCAAACGATGCAGACCCAGGCCCAACTCCCCCGCAAGAATGGAGAGCAGAGCCTTTTCGTCGGTTTTGGCCAACATTCCCCAGCGATCGGAGCCCAGCATGACCAGTCCGTAACACACCTCGCGGTAGCGCAGGGGAAACAGAATAGTTCCCTGAATCCCCAATTTGTTGGCGATTTGGCTGAGCCGCCCCCCCCGTTGTTCGGCCCGCAGATCGGGGATAACCGCCGGGCGCATTTGCAGCACCAGTTGCTCTAGAATCTCTCCCCGTGCGAACGGTAAAGCTTCCTGAAGAAAAGGTAATTCTTTGCCCTGGGCAATGCCACTGATGCCCTGAATGCGGTGTTGGGTGCGATCGTACCGGCAAAACCAGATAAATGGATAGGTCAACTCCTCCTGGAAAAAGCCGAGGGCAGTCTTAAACATATCCGTGGCTTGCGGAGCCTCACGAATATCCTGCAAGCAGCGACTCAGCAACGCTAAACGCTTCTCGTGGGGGGAGATAGATTGCTTTTGGCCGATGCTGGTGGTCACAATAAATCCCGGACAGAGTTGAGTGGTGCATCAAGACACGGGTAGCCCCTGTTCGGCAACCCCAAGCAGACTCAGAACACGATCGAAAATCCCATTAGCGAAAATCCCACGAGCGAACCCCGCTAACGAAAACCGCATTTGGTCTACGTTTACCTTTCCACAACAGATCGATGACACCCCAGAGCTTAACTCAATTTCTCAATTGAGTTCCGTACTCCCATTCTATAGATTACTTGTGGGCTTATAACCTAAGAAGCAATGAATTTCAGGATTAAGGGAACTTCTTAACACTTGCCTCTTCCCGATCGCCTTAGATGTCGCCTTAGATGATTCGGTGTGCAACTATGCTCAAATCCCCAGTTTCTCGTAGAATAAAGCCCAATCTCTTGGTGCTAATTTCTCCCTAATCCCTCTGGCTGCACTCAAATGCCCATGAACGCCTATAAACGTCCATGAATGCCTGTGAATACCTGTGAATACCTGTGAATAACTATGAATACCTGTGAATGCCCCTTGATAATCGTCAAACTCTAATTGATTTAGACTCTCGGCTCAAGAATTTACTCAATATCCTTAATAATATGCTGAATAGTTCTTATCCGCTCTGGCTGCGTGGTTTGGCTTTAGTCCCGACGGGCTTATGGGGCATCCTCCTCTTAGAGTATTGGCGCAGTGGTGATCTCAATCTGTTAATTCACCCGGCCTATCACGGCCTGACGATCGCTGCGGGGTTAGTCTTACTGATCCTCACAACGGCCCAGTTTCTGACCTTTTTTAAAGAGGGATCCAGGACAGGCAGCCATTCCCGTGCCTCCATCCCTGGCCAACTGTTGAGTATTGTGCTGTTAAGTGCGGTGGCCATCGCCGGGTTTCTGATTCCGCCCCAAGTCTTTGCCAGCAGCCTCTCCACCGATCGTCCTGTCACCGATTTTTTGAACCTGGCCCGTACCGAACCCGATAGCTTTCAGGCAGCCATTAAACCCGAAGACCGAACGATCGTGGATTGGGTGAGAACTTTAAACGTTTACCCAGAGCCCGATGCCTACGAAGGGGAAAAAGTGAATGTAGAGGGCTTTGTGCTGCATCCCCCCGATCTGCCGGAGCCTTACCTCCTAGTGGCTCGGTTTATCATTACCTGCTGTGCCGCCGATGTCTATCCCGTGGGGTTACCCGTCCAACTGGAAGCCGTGGCCAAAACGCGATTAGACTATCCGGTGGATGGTTGGATTCGGATTGAGGGCACCATGGGCACCGCCACCATCAACGATCAACGCAAAGCAGTCATCCGTCCCCAAAAAATCGACACTATTCCAGAGCCGGAAAATCCCTACGCCTCCTAGTCTGACTTTCCTAGTCTGACTTGACCTGAATTTAACCTCAATCATGCTCAGCCTACGACCTGAACCCGCCCTCCTCTGTTGTGCCGGTCAAGTGCCCTACCGGCTGGCGTTACAGTGGCAAATGGAACTGGTGCAACAACGTCTAGCAAACCCAGACTTGCCGGATGTCTTATTGCTGCTAGAACATCCCCCGGTTTATACCCTAGGGCGCGGCGCTTCCCCCGCCTATTTCCGATCGCTTCCCCTCCCCTTTCCCGTCCACACCATTGGCCGAGGGGGAGAAGTTACCCACCATTGTCCAGGGCAGGTCGTGGGCTATCCCATTTTGAATCTTCAGCGCCATCAACCGGATTTACATTGGTATCTGCGGCAATTGGAGCAAGTGTTGATTGACGTGGTAGATAGCTATGGCATTGGAGCCGATCGTAAACCAGGGCTAACGGGGGTCTGGGTACAGAATACCAAAGTGGCAGCGATCGGCATTCAGGTGAAACGGTGGATTACCTGTCATGGGTTTTCCCTCAATGTGTGCCCGGATTTAAAAGGCTTTGAAGCGATCGTTCCCTGTGGAATTGCCGACTATCCCGTGGGAAGTTTGGCACACTTTAAACCGGGTCTGTCTAGGGATGCCGTACAAGAGCGGATCCGGGAATATTTTGGGCAAGGGTTTAAGCTTCAATTTCAACCCCAAACCTCTTTTGAACTGGGACTTTCTGAATTAAACTCCTGTATTTAGGAATGCCTTTGTGTTCTTTGTGCCTTTGTGGTTTAACCCTGAACTTTCCGGTTTATTGAATTCACGATCCTAAGCCCTATCAGGACGACTACTATTCCAGTCCCAAAAACGGCTGAGGGGATAGTAAATAATGGGAGTCCACAAACTACTCACGATCGCTGAGCTTAGGGCCAGTCGCTGGTGATGAACCCAAATTTCCCCTAGGGTGAAGCCCACTTGGTTGACGGTTTCCGGATCCACTAAGGGGTCTAAGACGGGGATCGAGGTGGGGTCGGAGGGGAGGGAGGCGGGACTAAGGAAGAAAGGTAACCAGGTATCCGTTTGAGTTTGCAGAGAGAACTGGATAGCCATAATGGTTTCAAAGATTACGGCCATGCCAAAGACAATTAAGGCCGCTGAAACAAAATCTTCCTGAAGATACCGTTCTTTTTGCAAGAGGGCGGTTAAGACCCCGGCAGCAACACAGGCCATGACATGGCTGGGAAACAGTCCCAGATCCCCCGCTAATCCGTCCATAATTAAGCCGATCGTAATGCCAGCGATCGCCGCATCCCAGGGGGTTCGTTTTAAGCTCCAACTGACCACCCAAATTAAGAACCAATTGGCCCCCACTCCCGCAATTTCTGTACCCGGAAACCGCGCTAATGAGAGGCACAAACAGATGAAAACAGAGATGCAGATGACACAGATCTGGAGGAGAAATCGGGGCCAGGTCAGAAAGGATTTGAGGGTGAACACAAATAGTGAGCGTTAGACAGGGTTATTCAGGGGCTTGGGTGGGTTTAGAAGATTTGGGGGGGTCGGGCAGTTCCGGGGGGGTGTAGGGGGTAATGGTCACCCATTCCAAACGACCGAGGGGAGCCGTGAGCCGGACGATCGCTTGGGGGGAGGGGATGGCCTTCATTTGAATGCTTTCCACAATGCCCACGGGTAACCCTGGCGGAAATAGGGTGCTACTAGAGGAGGTGGTCACCACATCTCCGGGTTTTACATCGGGGGTTTTTTCAAAGAAACGCAGAATCACCTGAGTGGAGGCTTGACCTCGGATATAACCTTGACTACGGCTGCGGCTCAGCATGACACCCACGCTACTCATGGGATCGCTAATCAGGGTAATGCGGCTAGCATGGGGGGTAGTCTGGGTTACTCGCCCCACTAGACCCCCTGGAGCCATGACGATCGCTCCTGCCGTGACCCCATCCTGGCCCCCTCGCCCCACGATCGTCTGTTGCCACCATTCGTTAACGGTACGCCCCACCACAGGCGCAAACAGATCCGGGGGCAGGGGCTGGGCCGTATCCCCTAGCAACGTCCGCAACTGTTGGTTTTGCTGATCCAGTTCAATAACGCGCTCCTGTAGTTCCAGAAAACGCGCCTCCATTAACCATTCTTCTTGAGCGGTTTGAGGTTGAAAAACGAGAGCGAGGGGGGCGTAGAGTTCTAGTAACAACGCCCCTTGGGTTTGTCGTAAGAACCAGCCGATCGCCAGGACTGTGCTAATAATCAGAATACGGCTGCCGTATTGTTCCCACCAGCGGTTTAGGGAATACATAAAAGTTTAATGTGAGGAACCTAAAATCCCATCGATCGTTGACGACTAAACACCCGCTCAAGCTCTTTAAAGTTTTCGAGAACTCGTCCTGTCCCTAAAACCACACAACTTAAGGGATCGGCGGCCACATGGGTGACAATGCCGGTTTCATGGCTAATTAAGGTGTCTAAGCCTCTCAGCAGGGCTCCTCCACCCGCTAACATAATCCCCCGATCGATAATATCTGCCGCTAATTCAGGAGGGGTGCGCTCTAAGGTACGTTTCACCGCATCCACAATCACAGACAGGGGTTCAGACATACTTTCCCGAATTTCCGGGCCTTTAATGGTGACGGTACGGGGTAAACCGGAGAGCATGTGGAGCCCCCGAACTTCTAAGGTGGCCTCGTCTACTTCACGGGTGGGGTAGGCGGAACCAATCTGAATTTTAATTTCTTCGGAAGTCCGTTCCCCCACAATGAGGTTATGGACTTTTTTCATGTACTGGGTGATGGATTCGGTGAGTTCATCCCCTGCAACCCGCACCGACTCACTTAACACAATCCCCTGCAAACTCAGTACCGCGACCTCTGTGGTACCGCCCCCAATATCAATCACCATATTTCCCGTAGGTTCCGCCACCGGCAGACCTGCACCGATCGCTGCGGCGACGGGTTCATCAATCAGAAAAACTTCCCTTGCTCCTGCTTCCCGGGCCGCTTCTTCCACTGCCCGCTTTTCGACCCCGGTTACCCCGCTGGGGATACCAATGACAATCCGGGGAGACACTAATGCCCGGCCTTCGTGAACCCGGCGAATGAAGTGTTTGAGCATTAACTCTGCGGTATCAAAGTCCGCAATGACCCCATCGCGCAGGGGCCGGAGCGCCACAATATTACCGGGGGTACGTCCCAACATTTTTTTAGCATCTTGACCCACCGCTAGGGGTAGGTTTTTATCTTGGTCAATTGCTACTACAGAAGGTTCTTGGAGAACGATTCCTTTACCGGAGACATAGACGAGGGTATTGGCAGTGCCCAAGTCAATGCCCATGTCACGCGAGAAGGAAAATGAAAAGCGGTTTAGAAACTTACCCACAAGCAGCAATGCTCCAATGGCGGCTAACGGTGAAATTTTATTACAAACGTTAACAAAATGGAAGGCTTCTTAACGTAATTACCGCTACAGGAGTCAAAAAAAATAGGGCTATGGGCGGCAGGGCAAGCAATACAGCAAGTTGGAAGTCCGTAAGCTTGACAACGCCGATCGGGGTGAGATCCGGTAAACTTTCTAAAGAACCGTCCATTTTGGAGAGTGTAAATCCATGACCTTAAATGTTGTGACTTTGGTGGGCCGTGCCGGAAAAGACCCGGAGGTGAAGTACTTTGAGTCTGGGGCTGTGGTCTGTAGTTTTTCCCTGGCAGTCGATCGGCGGAGTCGCAATAGTGATGAACCGGACTGGTTTGAGTTAAAGATTTGGGGAAAGACGGCCCAAATAGCGGCGGATTATGTCCGCAAGGGCAAACAGATTTGTGTGGTGGGTTCCCTGACCTTTGAGCATTGGATCGATCGCAATACGGGGGCTAACCGCTCTAAGCCGGTGATTCAGGTTAATGATCTTCAGTTGTTGGGTTCTAAGATGGATACGGATCCCAGTCAAGTACCGAATGCGAATGATGAGTTTTAGTAGCGGTGTTAGCCGATGATCTAAGCGGGACAGGTCTGGAGGGCGGTGATTAAGAGATCAAAAAAGCCCTCTACCTTAATCTCTGTGGCCACTTGAAGAGGGCTAGGGCCGATCGTCCATTCAATGACACTGCGGCCTAGGGTTAAGGAGCTTTGGGTTTCGATCGTGATCTGGGCGCTACGGGTCTGGAATAACTGGGGTTGAAGTAGGTACGCAATCACACAGGGGTCGTGGAGGGGCGGCCCAGCAAATTTGCGCTCTAGGGCTTCGGGAGTTTGGGCGTAGGTGGCTAACATCTGCACCACGGCTCGACTAACGGGGCTATTCAGAGCGGCGATGCGTTGCTGATAGGCGGGGGTGGCAATGACTTGGTGGGTCAGGTCTAACCCGATCAGGGTGGTGGGGATAGCATAGGCTTCAACCCGATCGAAGACGACTTGGGCCGCGTGGGGATCGGCGTAGAAATTAAACTCAGCGGCGGTGGTAATATTGCCCTGCCCCAAGGCTCCCCCCATGATCACCAGTTTTTCGATCCGTTGGCTCAAGCTCGGATCTTGAATCAGGGCCATAGCCAAGTTTGTCAAAGGCCCCAACGTAGCGATCGTCATGGGTGTGGGGCTTTGACGGAGGGCATGGATCAACGCTGTTACCCCAAAGAGGGGATTGACTTGGGTTTGAGGGGGAGGCAGATCCACGCCCCCCAGTCCATCTTCCCCATGAATATCCGCTGCAAAAATGGGCGATCGACACAGGGGCACGGGGCAGCCCGCATAGAGGGGCACGTCAGCGTAACCGGCCAACTCTAGAATGCGTAAGCCATTGGCAGCGGTTAAGGTCACCGGAACATTGCCCGCCACGGTGGAAATACCCTGGAGATCCAGTTCGGGAGCAGCTAGGGCCAGCAACAGAGCGATCGCGTCGTCGATACCCGGATCGCAGTCAATCCACAGAGTCATTTAGGGGTTAGGGAATAGGGAATGGGGAATGGGGAATGGGGAATAGGGAATAGGGAATAGGGGACCGGGAATGGGGAATGGGGGGTAGGAATTAGGAATTAGGAATG
>DALYGI010000199.1:0-7663 GCA_031971595.1 Prochlorotrichaceae cyanobacterium CTOTU29312 | reverse complement strand
AAAGAGCTTACAGTAAGCTTAACGATTCTAGCGATCGTCTTTCTGTTGTTCAATGTTCAATGGATGATAACCAAGTTTCTAAATCAGCGATCGTTTGAAATTCTATTGACGACGTGGTTCATTACGTTCGTGTATATCATTTGGCTCTATCCTGTAGCTTTTGTAACAAAAACAAAGACAGTGATATTGCATCTATTGATCCGATGACAAAGGCGATCGTTGCGCTGTTTAAACCTCGTTTTCAATTATGGAGCCAACGCTTTCAACTCAAGAAAGGTCTGATTCTAGCCTTGCCCCCAGAAGCAAGAACTACTGTTAAATTATTAAAAATTAATCAACAAAATCGAGTGCGAGAACGTGAAATTCTGATTTCTGCGGGGATAATGTAACGATCGTTCTCTGACCAATAAGCTTCAGATACATCCCTCGCCAATAACTCAGGCAATCTGACTGGTGACAGGGCGAATCTCACTACGATCGACAAATTTCGCACAGTTCAATAATGCTAGTTTGTAGAGTAGATAAGGGCTCTTGACCCCGTTTTAACTGGGTTTCCGTTTCCAAAAATAAGGGTAAGGTTTTTAAGAGTTTGGCTAGGGACAGATTCCGAATTTCCTGTTGTAAGAAATAAATACGCTTAGGATTGCTAATTTCAGCACAGGCAGCGATCGTTTTGTCGTCCCGCTCTCCAGATTCCAATAACACTTTTACCCAAAGCCACGTCCGAAATTGTCCCACCAGGGTAGCCAAAATTTTCAGGGGGGCTTCATTGCGATTGATTAAATCCTGAAGTAGTTCTAGGGACTTGGCCGTATCGCCAATGCGAATAGAGCCTGCTAACTGTAAGCTGTTTTGGGTACTGGTGGTTACCAAGCGCTCCACCATCTCTAAACTGAGGGGTTCGCTGATAGTTTCGGCGTATAATTTCAGCTTTTCCAGTTCGCCGTATAACTGTCGGGTATTATTTCCGATCGCCTCCACCAGAAAATCCCCTGCCGGACGGGATAACCGCACCCCTCTATCCTTAGCAACTTGGCGAATTTGGACTTCAATTTGCTCAGTTTTCCAGGGCGGAATAACCGCAAATTCTTGAATTTCAGCATATTTTTGTAATAGCTTAGTGAGCTTCAGCCTACCATTGGGCTTGCTCGAACTTGTCCACAATAAAACCGTTGTTTCAGGAATTTGGGGGAGGGTGCGCTCTAGCTCTGCCTGCACCGTATCAGGACAACTTTGTAAAACCGGGGATTCCACTAACCACACCAAACGCTGCCCCAGGCCAAAGGGTTGAGTCATCGCCTGGTTTAAGCCCTGAATCGCTCCATCCGGTTGATCCGGCAAAATACGATCGAAGTTAAAACTACTCCAATTGGGATCTAACGTTTTCGCTTTCAGGGTTTTTACCGCTTCTTCCAAGGCAAAATCATCATCCCCCCAATACAGGACGATCGGCATGGGTCTAGTCCTCCCCCTCCATCTTGAGATAGTCTAGGGATAAGATACCCTAGGGTAGTTTATTAGTTTATTCTAACTGGCCAACCCACGGCTCAGAGTGTCGTGGCCACAGCCACCCCCCCTAGCCCCTCCCAGGAGGGGAACCGGAATAGACTCATCCTAGGAGAGGAACTAGAATAAACTCCCCCTCTAGGGAGGGGTGGGTCTATCGGAACACAAGTTTGTCACCATTCAGAGGGAATTTAGTATGGTTCGGGGAATTTACATTCTAGGAAACGATCGGGTGATGGATGATGCTATTGCCCTCTTAAATAGTATTCGTCTGCATGACCCAGAAACACCGATCGCTTTAATTCCCTATGACGAAAAATATGTTAATTTAGCTACAGTTTTAGTTCAAAAATTTAACGTTCAACTGTACCCCGATTTAGAACTGGTGGATCGGATTTCCCATCGTTTACATGAAATCTTCGGGACGGAATTTTTTGATCGATCGAATCAATTTCGCAAACAGGCCTGTTGGTATGGCCCCTTTGATGAATTTTTATATATTGACACCGATATTGTGGTTTTTGAAAAAATTATTGATACCTTAAATTACCTCAAAGACTATGACTTTCTAAGTTGTGATTATCAACATAAAGGTGGGATTGCTAACGTCTTTACTCCCCAAATTTTTGAAGATGGCGTACTGGAGCCAAGCCAAGCACAATCCGTTTTTAATTGTGGTTTTTGGGCTTCTAAAAAGAATCTGATTAGTGAGGATCAACTGTACAAGGTTTTCAAGGACTGTGCCGCCCATCCCGAATACTTTGACTTCTCCCAAAAAACCTCCGATCAGCCCATTATCAACTACATGATTCTCAAAACCACTTCCAAGCGAATCAACCTCACCCAGCACAGTCCAGACGAACCCGGAAATTGGGGTGGCTCTCCCCATTTTAAGCAACGATCGGAAGGAGGGGTGCCCGTCCTCTATGATCGGCAAAAACGGCTGCGGTATATCCACTGGGCCGGAATCAAAATGCAACCGGGGGCACCCTATTACGATCTGTGGGCTTTCTATCGGTACCGAGGGGAAACCCCGCCCCCTGCCCCCTCCACTTGGGAAACCTTGAATAAAAATCTCAGGAAGAATTGGCGTAAACTCTGGCAAAAGTAAACAAAATAAAATAGGGTACCCATCCGTCCAGAGTGATGCTATTTTACTGGCATCATCCCAGAACTACAGCTAGTCCCAGTTAGCCCCTGTTTGTACTATGACCGTTGCAACGCTGCCTCCTCCTCTCACTGCCTCCTCTGGGCCAACCCTGCGTATTGGTCAGCGGGAATTGACCCCTGAACAGGTCTGTCGGTATTTGTCCACGTCCAAGCTGCTGCCCCAGTTTGTCCGGGATATTGTGCTAGAAGATGCCCTCCAAGGGGTTCCCTACACGGAAGAGGAGCTAAACGCGGCGATCAAAACGATCGCCCAGCAGCGTCAGAACCAACATCTAGTAGATGTCAAAAGTTTAAGTTTGTTGGCCCTACGATCGTTACGGCTGGAAAAGTTTAAGGTGCTTTCCTGGGGCAATACCCTAGAGTCCTATTTCTTAAAGCGTCGTCAAGATCTCGATCAGGTGGTTTGTTCGCTGATCCAGACCCCCGATGCCAGCTTGGCCCAGGAACTCTATTTTCGGATTCAGAACCAGGAAGATAGCTTTGAAAGCCTTGCCCAGCACTATTCCCAGTCATCCGAAACCCAACAGGGCGGCAAACTAGGCCCCTTACCCCTCAGCCAACTCCATCCCGAAATTGCCAAGCACCTCAGGGGGCTAAAACCCGGCCAGATGGCTCCCGTTTTTATCCTTGGACAGCAGTGTATTCTCATTCGCCTGGATCACCTCATTCCCGCTCAATTGAATGAGCCCATGCGCCAGAGCCTCCTCAATGAATTGTTTGACAATTGGCTAGAGCATGAATCCGCGAAGGAATTAGGGTTAGTGCTGCCGGCCCTGATCCAAGCACCAGAGCCCATTTTGCCTCCTGTCTCCTCTTCAGATCGGCTGCAAGGAACCGCCCTCCCAGCCTTAGGTTCTGAGCCTGAGGTTCAGAATAGGTCTGAGCCTGGATATGAGTCTGAGCAACACCCAAGCACCATCGGCTCTACCTCTCCAGATTCCAGTCCTACCGCCCCCTCCAGAGCCCAGGCGACCAAGCCCCGCTACAGCCTAGCCATTGCCCCCCGTCGCTCTTCCCGCAGCTTACCCCTTGCGGCCAGCGTCATTGGTGGGATGTTAATGGCCGGGGTAGGAGCATCCTATTGGCTATCCCACGAAGAAGCGGTGGATGCGACCCAATTTTCCCCTAGTGTTCAGATCCAAAATCAGAGCAATCTGCTCCAGCCTGCTTACGATCGAGCCATTACCGCTGCGACCTTGACACAACTAGCCCAAACCCCAGAGCAATGGAGTCAGGTGGTTCAACATTGGCAGGCGGCCCTGGTGGCCCTGTCTGAAGTGCCCGCAGGTCACCCCCAATATGCCCTCGCTCAGGAAAAACAAGTAGAGTATCAGCGCAACCTGGCCTACTCAGAGCAGCAACAAGTGGCAACCCAAGATTCCTTCCGGTTAGCCGTACAAGCCGCCACCGCTGCTGCTAACCAGGGGCAAACTGCCATCACTGAGCAGGACTGGTTAACGATCGCGGCATTGTGGCAAACCGCTTTGGAAGAAATGCAGGCGGTGCCTAACGACCATCCACGCTATGAAGTTGCTCAACAGCGGATTCCCATTTACCAAGCCAATGGGGAGTATGCCCAATACCGGAGTCAACGGGCGGGGGGGAATTAGTTTTGAGTTTTAAGTTACGTTCTAGGTTTTGAGGAAATTATTGTTCGATGTATAACTATTCTCAGATCCCCGGCTTCTGGGGACATAGCATCAAGAGATTGGGCTTCGTTCTACGAGAAACTGGGGATCTTGGCACTTTATGACCTATTCAGGCTCTTTTTCTACAGGCTATACCCCGCCGGAAATCCAACCGGGTGTTGTTTTAGCCAATCGCTATCGGGTAATCAATACCTTGGGGCAGGGGGGATTTGGGCGTACCTATTTAGCTTCCGATAGCAATCGTTTTAATGAACTTTGTGTGTTAAAAGAGTTTGCGCCCCAGGTACAAACGCCGGAATATTTACAAAAGGCCCAGGATTTATTTGAACGGGAAGCGGGGGTGTTGTATCGCCTAGAGCACGCCCAAATTCCTCGGTTTCGGGAACTGTTGCAAACCCACCACAACGATCGGGATTATTTGTTGCTGGTGCAGGATTACGTTAAGGGCCAAACCTATCGAGATTTGCTGTCTGCTCGGCAGCGCCAGGGGATTACCTTTTCCGAGGCGGAGGTCACCCAAATTCTTCGCCAGTTGTTGCCGGTTTTGGCCTATATCCACGCTAATGGGGTCATTCACCGGGATATTTCCCCGGATAACCTGATGCGGCGAGAGGCGGATGGCTTGCCTGTGCTGATTGATTTTGGGGGGGTGAAACAGGCCGCTGCTTCCGTGATGTCTCAGTTTAGCCAGGTGGTACCCCAAACCACGGAGTCCACCCGCTTAGGGAAGGCCGGGTATGCACCGCCGGAGCAAATGCAGCAGGGTCTTGTCTATCCCCACAGTGATCTCTATGCCCTTGGGGTGACCGCTTTGGTGCTTTTAACCGGACAGGAGCCCCAGGTCTTGCTGGATCCCCAAACATTGGATTGGCGGTGGCGATCGTGGATTACCGTTAGCCCTGCTCTGGCGGCGGTGTTCGATCGTTTACTGGTCTATCGGCCTAGCGATCGGTTCCCCTCGGCCACCGCTGTCCTTTTAGCCTTAAATAGCAACACCCCCGCTAGCACAACGGAAGACGGCTATGTGGTTCCGCCCTATCCCGTCACCTCCGCCACGATCGCGGTGGGATCGCCCCCACCCCCAGGAACCACCATCCCCACCACGGCGGCCCCCTATGGCACCCGTCCCCAAACCGAATCTTCCGTAGCCCAGACCGCCCCTGTGCCTAAATCCCCATCCTGGGATCCGGCGGTTTTTGTGACCTTTTTCCTCTTTGTCTTAGCGATCGGGGGGGGAAGTTTGTGGGGGGTTCGCAGTTGGCTAGCAAATCAAACGACCACTCCCAGCCCCACCCCTAGCGTTTCCGTTGTTCCCAGTACACCGGTCTCTGCTGCTCCTACGGAATGGACGCGGGATCAGACCCTCCTTCAACAAGCATCCCAGGCAGACATTAACCCTGAATTTTTCCGGGTCTTAGTAGACGATCGTTTTATTGCGGCCTATGGGGATGAGCCCATCACGATCGCGGAGACAGATGCCCCCCGTCGGGACAATTGGAGCCGTTTGGGACAGGAATGGTTAGGAAAACTCAGAGCCCTGCCCAAGCCTTGGCGAGCCACCCTAGGTCAATTTAGCCGCACGGATTTCGATGGTTGGGTCACCGCACTGAATCAGAAGCGTTTGAGTAGCCGTGCGTTTATTAATGTGGTGGATAATCCCTTTTTTCAGTGGTTTCCTGAGGTTTCTGAAGCAGATTTAACCAATAGTACGCCCCTGTTGCAACTGTGGTTTAGTTTAGCCAATATCAACGCCCAATCCCTGTTGTCGGGGGAAACGCTCAAGGAAATCACGATCGAACCCAATAGTTTTAATGGACGAGTGAGCGATCGACTTCCCGCCCGCGAAGGAGCCGCCTATATTGCCAATTTGACCGAGGGTCATCAGGTTCGGGTTACCTTAAACGCGGGGAATAACCTGCGCTGGTCTTTGTATAGCCCCAAGGGAGAAGTATTGCTCCGTAACTCAGAGCAACAGTCGTGGGAGGGAACACTAGCGGAATCCGGTTTTTATGAATTTGTGATTTTAGCGGGGGATAGCGCCAGTTCCTTTGACTTAGATCTGATTGCCGAGCCCCCTGCGCCCCAAAGCACCCCCACCCCTCCTATCCCAACACCGGATGCCACCTTACCAGGGGTTGAGTTAATCCCTTCGCCCGTTGAGGGTGAAGATAACCCAGGCAATGATCAAACCGATGGAGAGGATCGAGAGGAGAAGAAAGAGCAGAAAAATATCCAATCACAGCCTCCTGAATAAAAGATAAGTGAACATCTACACCCACCCGCGAATAAATTGCGGGCTATTAGGTAAAACCCATTGAAATGGGTTCTTTAGTCCAAGGATGGGCAAAATCTTGAGAATTGCCCTGATCACACAGTTTACAGACTTAAGGAATGCGGACTTTATAACCTGGAATTTCACTACCAAGACACCGAAGCCCCGAAGGAACGCCTTTGTGTTCTCTGTGCCTCTGTGGTTTAATCCTGAACTTTCCGGTTTATTGAATTCACGATCCTAAGTATGCACGTAAGTGCCAAAGTCGTCATCATCGGGTTGGGGTCAAAACTAAAAACCCAAAACTAAAAACCAAAGTAAATCTGGAAGTTTCTGGACTCCCTAACATTCCTTGTTACGATCGTCCCCGTTGATAACATGGCAACCTTAGCAGGGGCTATCCCTATGCTTATGTATGGATTGTGCTTTTTAGTGGGCGGGCTGTTTATCTTTTTTGCGGGGGTTGAAGGGATTGATGGGGTAGACTTTCATCACGATTTTGAACTGGACATTGCCGGTTCAGAAAAAATTCCTCGACAACTTTCCCCTGTCCTGCAACTCTGTCTGCGGGTTTTGCCGATTCTCAGTATCCGTTTTTGGACTTTTGGAGTAGCGACCTTTGGCTTAAGTGGCTTATTACTCCAAGGGCTAAAGCTGACGGAATCAGCCCCCCAAGTGTTTTTCATCTCCCTAGGCATCGGGGCGATCGTGGGCAGTGTGGCCGCTGCGGTCATGCGCTGGTTACAAACGAGCGGGGAAGCGGACAGCCTCATTCGTGCGGAAGATTTACAAGGTTTAGCGGGAACCGTCAGTATCCCCTTCGATCCTAACAGTCGAGGTCAAGTTCGGATCGAGGTCAAGGGCAGTCAACTTTATATGGCCGCTAGCACCACAGAAAACCGTAGTTTTCAGAAAGGAGATGCCATTCTCGTAGTGGGTCTGGAAAATAATACCCTGTGGGTTGTGTCTGAAGATTCTGTTAAAGATTTCTAATCTGTTCACCTATCCCTTTAGATTTTTTGTAGATTTTCAGCTAAAAAACTTAGGATTTGCGATCGTTCTCTGG
>DALYGI010000198.1:2765-7666 GCA_031971595.1 Prochlorotrichaceae cyanobacterium CTOTU29312 | reverse complement strand
GGGGGAGGCGATCGTTTTGGGCAGTGGTTAGGCGTGTATGACTTTAGAGCTTTCAAGCTTAAGAACGGGACTCCTGGGGAAAGACCCGAATCATCTCCGGTGGTAACTCAATGGCTAGGGATTTGAGGGTTTCAATGTCCATGGCGCGGGCACGGTTAGAGGAAATATCTAAGCTGATGGGCTGGCGAGCATTACCGGACACACTGAGTTCCAACCGATAGCCAGACCCCAGAAACTCGGTGCTGACCACTTCCGCCTCTGCTCGGTTGAGTTGGGCGGCGCTGACTTCCTCCACCACCCGAATATCCTCAGGACGAATGGCGATCGTTACCGCTTGGCCTTCCTCGATCGTGTTGTTGGGGGTTTGTAAAGTAATGTTGCCGCAGCGTACAGCGTCCTTGGCTTCCACAATGCCATCTAAACAGTTCATCACCCCAATAAAGTTGGCCACAAAGGAACTGTTGGGGCTGTTGTAAATGCTATGGGGCGTACCCACCTGAGCAATGTAGCCCTTATCCATCACCACAATACGATCGGCCATGGCCAGGGCTTCCGCCTGATCGTGGGTAACCATCACTGTAGTAATCCCCAGTTGACGCTGAAGATTAGCAATTTCTGTCCGCAACTTCACCCGCACCTGAGCATCCAGGGCCGAGAGGGGTTCATCTAACAGCAACAAGCCAGGGGACAGAGCCAGGGCGCGGGCCAGGGCCACCCGTTGTTGTTGCCCCCCGGAAAGTTGGGACGGATACTTGTGCCCCATCCCCTCCAGACCCACCATCGCCAGCAGTTCCCCCACCCTAGAGTCAATCTGAGCCTTAGGCATTTTCTGATTGTGCAAGCCATAGGCCACATTCTCATTGGCGGTCAAATTGGGGAAGAGGGCATAGGACTGAAAGACAATCCCAAAGTCCCGTTTGGAGGGAGGCAGAAGGGAGACATCCTTACCCCCTTGAATCACTCGTCCCTGGGTCTGTTGCTCTAGTCCGGCAATAATGCGGAGCAGGGTGGTTTTGCCGCACCCACTGGGGCCTAACAAACAGACAAATTCGCCAGGATACACATCCAGAAAAATGTCCTTCAGGGCCACAAACTTACCAAAAACCTTGTGGACATTCTCAATTTGCAGGTAAGGCTCTTTGATTGTCCGAACCCCTACCTGGGACGGGATTTGCTCAGGACTCTGAAGCCCCTGAAGACTGGTAGCCGTTACACTACCAACAGGATCGGATGTGGGACGCTGGGAAGAGGTCATGGCTTGTCCTTAGAAATTTGCCAAACAGTTGCCAAACAGCTGCCAAACCGGCAGAAGGGCTACAATCCGGCTCCCTTCCCCCTCCAGGAGACAGACGGGGATGAGGCCGGATCAGAGGGTGTTTCAGAACAGGGGAGGACTTAGCCTTCCTTCGGTTCAGACTTGGAGTCGTAACGTCTTGTCCATTCCGCCAAAATCCGATCGCGGTTGCTAGCGGCCCACTGCAAATCGTTGTCCGCTAGTTGGGCTTCGGGATCGGCGGGGAATCCTTCAGGAAGGGGCACATCGGTTTTCACGGCGGTGATGGAAAAGCTCTCAGCATACTTGGCCGAGACTTCCGGGGAAATGGCCCAGTCCAAGAAGGTCTTAGCGGCTTCTTTGATTTCCGGCTTTTTAATCAGGGCATTGGCTTCCACATCCCAACCCGATCCTTCCGTGGGGAAGATGGCCTCGATCGGTTCGCCATCGTTCTTCTGTTTCACCGCTCGATAGTCAAAGGAAATACCGATGGGATATTCCCCAGCCCCAGCCGCCTTACAGGGACGGGAACCGGAGTGCATATACTGAGCAATATTTTCATGGAGTTTATCCAGATAAGCCCAGCCCTCTTCTTCACTGGCAGAGTTCTGCAACAGGGTGGAAACCGAGAGGAAACCAGTACCGGAAGAAGCAGGGTTAGACATGACGATATAACCCTTGTAAACCGGATTCGTCAGGTCAGCCCAGGATTGGGGAATAGGGAGCCCCAGTTTCTCCGATTCGATCGTGTTGACACAGAAGGCAGACATCCAAACATCAATGCCCACCCATTGGGGGGGGGTGGCTTCATCCCGGAAGCGAGGGTTCACCGCCTCTAAACCAGCAGGGGCATAGGGTTCCAGCAAGCCCTTTTCCGCCGCCACCAGCAAGCTAGAAGCCGCCGTTCCCCACACCAGATCCGCCTGAGGGTTGTCCGCTTCCGCGAGCAGTTTGGCGGTAATAATGCCGGTAGAATCCCGCACAATATTGACTTCAATATCAGGATTTTGGGTCTTGAAGGATTCCAGATACTTACTAATTTGATCGTCTTCTAGGGCCGTATAGACCGTCAAAGCAGAATCACTGGTCACCGCTTCCGTGGCAGGGGTTCCGGGGGTTGCCGTTTCAGCCTGGGGTAGATCTTCCTGGGAAACCGTACAGGATGCTATAACAAACACGAGCGCAAAAGACGTTGCCGCAAGGGAGAGAAATTGCTTCCAGCGCCGTGTTGTAAAAATCTGAACAATACGACTCATTAAAGAGGTAATCATACTTTCGCCTAGTCAGAAAATTCCAACTGTAATACTACGGGAATTTTTCTTTATCTTGGGTAAAGCTACGGTTATGAAAAGGTTTAAAAAATATTATGTAATCCCAGTAACCCCGACCTAGAATCTAACCCTAAACCTAAATCTAAATCTAAACCTGTATGCCTCTCCTGTCTCCCGCACCCGCAGAAAGCGACCTCAATCGTTCTCCCCGCCGCGAACAGTGGCACCAGTCCCATCAGGATCAAACCCTACGATCGCTGCTGCACCGGGATGCCCAGGCTTTTTTGCACCAGTCCGCCTCCACCCCTTGCCTGTCCGCGATTCGTGCCGCCTCCGGGATCTGGCTAGAGGATTTTCAGGGGCGGCGGTTGATGGACTTCCACGGCAACAGTGCCCACAATCTGGGCTATGGCCATCCCCGCTTAATTGCAGCCCTTCAAACCCAGTTGCAGGATCTCTCCTTTGTGCCCCGTCGCTATACCTGCGAACCCGCAGTGGAACTGGCGGAAACCTTGACCCGCCTAGCCCCTGGCAATCTCAGCAAAGTTCTCTTTGCCACCGGAGGCTCCGACGCGATCGAAATTGCCCTAGCCTATGCCCGCGCTGCCACCGGACGCTTTAAGACCCTCTCCTTTTGGGATGCTTACCACGGGTCGGGGTTTGGAGCCCGCAGTATTGGCGGCGAAGCCATGTTTCGCAGCGGGCCGATCGGCCCCCTCCTGCCAGGGGCAGAGCATATTCCCCCCTTTGGAGACTACCGCAACGCCTGGGGAGTGACGGAAAACAGCGCAGAGCTTTGTTTGAACCAAATTCGCTATGTTCTAGCCAAAGAAGAGGACATTTGCGCCCTGATTGCAGAGCCGATGCGGGCCACCAATCCCGTAACTGCGCCGCCAGGATTTTGGCAAGCGGTGCAAGCAGCCTGTCACGCCCACGGCACACTATTAATTTTTGATGAAATCCCCACGGGCTTAGGGCGCACGGGCACACTCTTTGCCTGTGAACAGGAGGGGGTGGTGCCCGACATCCTGGTACTGGGTAAAGCCTTGGGGGGCGGGGTGCTACCCATTGCCGCGACCCTGTGTCGTCCCGACTTGGATGTGTGTGGCAACTACGCCTATGGCCACTACACCCACGAAAAGAACCCCGTTACCACCCGATCGGCCCTGACCACCTTGCAAATTCTAGAGTCTGAGGGTTTGGTCAACCATGCAAAGACGATCGGAGAACTGGCGTTAAATCGTCTGCGGGACATGATGACTCGCTATCTACTCATTGGAGATGTGAGGGGGCGGGGTTGCCTGATCGGAATAGAGTTAGTAAACGATCGTCTCAGTCGATCCCCGGCCTACGATGCGGCAGAGATCCTAATGTATAAAGCCCTGGAACGGGGGTTAAGTTTTAAAGTATCGATGGGCAACATTCTAATTTTATCGCCGCCCCTGATTACGACCGTGGAGGAGATGACCCAAGCGTTAGATATTTTGGAAAGGTGTATCGAGGAAGTGGCGTAAATTACGATGTACTATTTTCTACATAACACTGGAGGCTATGGAGATGATTGCAGTATCCCACAACCAAACTTCGATCGTTCGGACAGATCGAGGGCTAACTATTTCTGGTACCCGCATCACCCTTTATGATGTGATGGACTATATAACTGCTCAGTACCCCCCGAAATTCATCCGTTCTTTGTTTAAACTCACGGAAGATCAGATTAATGCTGCCTTATCCTACATTGAAAGAAATCGTGCTGAAGTTGAAACAGAATATCAATTGGTACTCAAGCAGGCGGAGGAAAATCAACAGTACTGGGAGGAGCGTAAGCGTGAACACCTTGCCCGTGTAGCAAAGATACATCCTAAGCCCGGTCAAGAAGCACTCTGGGCAAAACTTGAAGAACAGAAAGCTCGGCATGAGCAAGAAGCACTAGAATCATGATTTTTTTGATCGATCATAATTTGGAGGGACACTCAGAGATTTTATTGGGATTGATCTGATTACAACATCAACTAGATCCCCGGTTTCTCTGGTCTTTGTTGTTTAATGTAGGTTTTTATCAAGAAGAAACCGGGGATCGTAAAAGCGATCGTTTTAAGGGGTATCATATATTTCTCTGTTACTGGTCAAATAAATCAGGGTGCGAAGTTCGGCTACGGTGAGATCTTTAATCGATTGATCGGGAGATAGGTGGGTACGATCGCTAATTTGCATGAGTAGAAAGGGAAATCAGGGATAGGTCGATCGTAGCACCAAATTTATATTTTTGATCCCCGGTTTCTTCTCCAACGAAGTCTAATACTCTTTGAATAAAACCAACAGAAACCGGGGATCTCGGCGCACTACTAACCAGATCC
>DALYGI010000198.1:0-2665 GCA_031971595.1 Prochlorotrichaceae cyanobacterium CTOTU29312 | reverse complement strand
TCTTTGAATAAAACCAACAGAAACCGGGGATCTCGGCGCACTACTAACCAGATCCTCGGTTTCTCTGGTCTTTGTTGTTTAATGTAGGTTTTCATCAAGAAGAAACCGGGGATCTAAAGAAAGATTTGCCGATCCCTGTGGTAACCACATAACTTTGAGCCCGGAGCCAAAACCACAATCGGGGCCACCGAGGTTCCAAAATCGATCGTAGTCCATTGACCCACTGGGGAAACCACCCGGCCAACAGAAAACTAACGATCGTGGAGAGGGTGAAGTTCACATATCCCCACAGCCAGCGGCCAATGTCCCCTAAGCCCGCCAGTTGTACAATCCAGAGCAGTAGAATGGGGTTCATGGTGGCGGCTTTGATGGCCATGCGGCTAAACATCCACCAGTCTGCCCGATCTTTCATGAAGGCTTCCCCTACGGCGGGGGGTTCGGTGGTAATAATTTTAAAGAAGGTGTTGAGGGTGGCGTTAATCCGTTCCGGGGGCAGAATCTGTCCTGTGGGTACCATCATGCCTTTAGAAAAGAGCCAGGTGACGGCCACGTTACTTTGATAGGCTCGGATTAAGTTCAGGCTGGCTTGATCTAAACGATCGTATTGCAGGGCTAGGTGAAGTAAATCCGACAGGCGGGGCAGGTTTCGCACCAGGGAACCAAAGCCTGTAAAAATTAAGGGGGATTGCAAAGAAGCTGCGTCGCCAATGGCTAAAACCCGATCGAAGGCAATGGAACGATCGTCGCTGCCTTTGCTGAAGTAACCGGGAATGTAACCAAAAGTTGCTTTTTTCCACTGCAATTGATCCAAATCGCAACGGCGATATTCGGGCAAAATGCTGAAGAAATCCTCGTACATTTCTAACAGGGAACCGGGATTGTGGGGGTGTACCTGATGGTAGTGAAAGAGATACACCGTCACATCTTCACCCTCGGCGGGAAATAGTTCCCAAATCAGTTGCCGCCCCCTGGAAATGTCCCCGTGACTGTTCAACACATCCCCATAGCGCAAATCCCACACCGCTGGATCCAGCCCGGAAAACACTGCCCCCACCGTGGGACAAACGCTGTCGAAGGGTCGCCCCTCGTTCAGTTGCCAGGCAATGGGGGATGCGGTGCCCATGGCATCAATGAGCAAACGGCCCTGGGCTTGGCGCGGGGTTTGGCTGGGAAAATGCTGAGCCTGTATGGTGACCCCATCCAGGGCGATCGTTGCGGTTTGGAATTCCGTCCGATCCCAAATTTCACCCCCTGCGGCTAAAAATTTCTCGCCACAGAGTTTGAGGAAGCGCTCTGCATCAATGGCAATGTTGAGAACCGTGGGGGTATGGAGTACGGGCGCTTTAGCTTGAGGGGGATTATTGTGATCAAAAAACTTGTGAAACCCATCCTCATACTCCGCCGCAATCACCCCTTCAAACTCCTCCGGGGTAAACACCTGAAGGTCAATCAGGGTTTGAAACTCCGTGCGAGAAATATTCCACTCCCGGTTCATGCGGCCAAAGGCCAGACGCTCCACCAATAAAACCCGATGTCCCAACTGAGCCATGCGGGTGGCATGAATAATCCCTAACGCGCCACCGATATAAATGAGATCGTAGGGTGTCTGGGCTTCCGCTCTCGATTCGGGTGTCTGAGGCTTCGCCGTTTCAAAGATGACCTGGCGGGGATTTTGGGGATGTTTAACCCCCTCTCGCCAGCGCTGTTCCCACCAGTACACCCGCGTGAGATCCGCCTCACCGTTGGGGATTTTCTGGAAATATTTCACCGTCTGGGGGTAAGCCTCCGCGAGGGCTTCAAAAATAGAGGTCTGGCTCAAATCGATCTGGGGTGGTTCGGGATAAACCGGGGGAAAGGCCTGCTTCAGTTGGTTTTGTAGCCGATCGAGGAGGGTTTGTTCCTGAGGGAGGGCCAGGCCCCAGCGAAAGACCTTGAGGTAGGTAGTGCGTTGCAGTGACCAGAGAAAAATCGAAAGTTCCCCCCCAGCTTTTTGGGGTTGAAGCGCCCGGATTCGGATGCCTTGGGGGGTTGGCTGTTTCTCTAAACGGCCCTGGCCAAATTCACTCACCATAAATTCATGGTGTAGAAATTCATGGTGTAGCCACGATCGCACCCGATGGAGATCCGGGGTAGGGACTTCAAGATAGAGGAGTTGTTTCATAGCGATCGGGACGGAAGAGACTCTAGCAGATGGAGTTAACTGAAACGCTCGTTTCCAAGCGATTGGCCAAATTCCTCTAAAGATTCTACCTATCCCCTGGGAGAAACCAAAACTCTTGGAAAAAACTTGTAAAACCCAACCCCTTAGATGATCCTGTCCGCTCTAGTCTTATATACTCGCATTAGATGTAATTTTAGAGCTACCCCAAGATGGCAAGAACTAAACGCTTACAGCTTTTACTCTCTGAACAGGAGTATGCCGCCCTTCAGTCCTATGCAAAATCCCGACAGATTCCCATGTCTGAGGTGTTGCGGGATTACATTAAAACCCTACAAAGCCCCCCGGAACGAACAGAGGGTTAGGGAGAGGAGGGAGATAAGGGAGAGGAGAGAGAGCAGGGAGAGCAGGGAGAGCAGGGAGAGCAAATTTTTCCGATCGAGCCCCCACCTAATTTGGTATAATAGACAACCCTGTAACTGTTCCCTGAGACAGAACTGAGAGACC
>DALYGI010000197.1:0-7668 GCA_031971595.1 Prochlorotrichaceae cyanobacterium CTOTU29312 | reverse complement strand
AACAGAAACCGGGGATCTAGTACACTGAGGCAGAAGTCCATTTGAACGGTTTGGCCATAGTGCTTACACCTCTAATGGTAGGTTAATATTTGCCTCAGTGTACTAGGTTAATCCAATGTCTGGCCCTACCAAGTCTGAGAGCTTTTCTGCGTTGTATAACAGTAGAGCGATGCGCTCCAGCCCTAGCCCCCAGGCGATCGTGGAGCAGTCCCCGCAGCCGAGGGGCTTTAACATTTCGGGTCGGAATAAACCGGAGTTGCCTACTTCTAAATATTTTTGGCTGGGTTCGTGATAGGCGTAAATCTCTAGGGATGGTTCGGTGTAGGGATTGTAGGTGGGTTTGAATTTCAGGTTTTTGAAGCCGAGCCGTTCATAAAAGTAGGTCAGATACCCCATTAGGTTGCGGACGCTCAATAATTCCCCAATGACCACTCCTTCAATTTGATAAAACTCATGCAAATGGGTTCGATCGCTCGTTTCATTGCGAAAGACTTTATCAATGGAGAAAAATTTGCCGGTTTTACCTTGAAGCTCATATAACTTTCGGGCAGTAAAGGTAGTAGTTTGGGCACGGAAAATAGCGCGGCTGGCTTCCTGCTCAGACCAGTGGCTCCCATAGTGGCGATCGTGGACGCTTTGGATCTGTTCAATGAGGGCGCGATCGTTTGGAAGGGGCAGGGTGCCCGGACGATCGACGTAGAAGGTATCTTGAATTTCGCGGGCGGGGTGATCCTGGGGGGTAAAGAGGGCATCAAAGTTCCAGAAGGCTGATTCTAAAATACTGCCGGACATTTCATCGAACCCCATATTCAGAAAAATATCCCGAACCCGCTCAATACATTGGGTTAACAGGGTCGATCGGCCGTAGGGCACGTAGGGGGCTTCATCCTCAATGGGATAGGGTTTGAGGTCTACTTCCCGCCAGCGCCCCGACAGCAGCAACTCCGAGGTTAGGGTGGTGACCATGGGTTTCAGATCCAGGGTCTCCAGGGCGGGCAGGGCTTCTACTTCGTAGTCATCGGGGTTGACCGCTGTGATCAGCCCCTGCGCTTCTAAAATTTCAACCTGAGGTGAGGTGAGGGCCTGGGGTTCCGGGGCAGAAACCAGGGTAGCAAAGAGGGCTTGCCGCGCTTGAATCGCTTCCAATTCTGGAGGTGAAAGGATTTCAATCTGCTTGCCCGCTTCCCCCCGTTGCCAATCGATCGCGTTGAGATTTTTAAGGCTGGCATATTCCACACCAAACCCTTCCCCCAATTCCCGTTGTAACTCAGCGGCCTCGGTTTTGCCCTCTAGGAGCAATTGGGCCAGCCGCACTCCGGGCAACGTAGTCCCTAGGCCTTCCCCCTTGGGGGTGAGTTGCCAGTGGGGGGTCAGATTGGGCAAAGACCGTATGCCCACGTAGGTATCGAGTAAGCCGCTGCTGAGAAGCCCCTTGAGAAAATTAAACTCAAACTGCTCCTGCTCACAAAACCGACGCAAACTAGGGATAACCTGACAGTGGCGTAAGCGTTGCAAAAACTGGGTTTGTTTGGGGGAGAGCGAGGGCAGTTTTAACATGAAAACGGGGTAGGCAAGGGAATTAAAAGAATCTAGGGTTAGTCTAGCTTAACTATTGCCCCCTCCCAAATCCCTTCCCAAGCGGGAGAGTGAGAGCCTCGAAGCCATAGCGGACTCAATTTATCACTAGAAAGCTATTTAGTGCTATTATTTTCTTTCGGTTTATAAAAGGTAACCCGATGGCTAATTTATGGTGAATCCATGGCGAATCCATAGCAAATCTCTAGGCAATCCATAGTTAAAGCGCTAGGATCCTGCTGTTGAGATCTGGAACGTGAGTGAACCTTTGAGTGAACCAGTGTTATGGCGGAGGAACCAGCAGCGGAACGGTGGACGATTTACGATCGGCCTTAACCTTGGCCACGGATGAAGAACTACGGGATTTAACGGAACTGCTCTTTCAGCCCAAGTTTAATCCCCTCGATTATGTGACCATGCCTCGCCCGGTGCAGGTGCAGGGGTACGATCGTGCTCGTCAGATTGAGGTGATTGAACAGCGGTTTCGGTTTTTGGCGGCGGATGGTTTGACGGTTTTAACGGGTCAAAGTGGCCGGTTAGACTATCGTCAGATTCTTCAGCGGGTGTGTCGCCATCTGCGTATTTCCTTTACCCCAGACTTCGAAACGATCGACCTAGAGGCAGAAATCCTCCTGGTGGTTCTCCAAAAAACCTGTCGTCACCTGTCCCCGGAGCAATACCGAGACTTTAATCAGCATCTACAGCAAGCCTTAGAGCGATCGGATTTGTATGCCCAACTGCCCGCAACCACTCGCCAAGATCCGCTAAAGATTTTGTTAGCAGGCAGCAGTATTTTGGCAATTAGCTCTATTCTGCGATCGGGGGTGTTGCAACAGTTTGCCCGACAGTTTGCCCGACAATGGGCAGTTCAAGCTGCCGAAGCCTTTGCGGCCCGTCAGGTGTTAGCGGGTGGTGGAGGGCTCCTGGGCTTAGCGGGCCGGGAGGTAGCGGTTAATGTTGCCAGTTATGGCGTTATTCGCAGCGCTTTGACCATGCTGAGTCCGGCCCTCTGGGGATGGTTAGCGGTGGATCTGGGTTGGCGTTCCATTGCCATCAACTACAACCGTGTTATTCCTTTTATTTTTAGCATTGCTCAAATTCGCTTAACTCGTTCGTAACCCATGAAATTTCCCTTTGCTAACGCCTTGAGCCGATCGATTCAAACATCGATTCAAACGTTGAATCAATGGTTTATCCGAACCCCAGAGCGATCGTTGGATCAGGCCTACGATGCCGCCTTACTGATTCGAGCCATGGAAGATCAGTATTTTGGCGGTCAGAAAATCGGGCGTGAAGCCTTCCAAGAAGGGAATCAAATCTATAGTTATTTTGAAGATGAATTACGGAGCAATTTACGCATTATTAAGCTACGCTTATCGGAATTTAAGGCCAGTCGATCGTTATTGAGCCTATCCGATCCGCGTTTATACGGTATTAACCTCCGATCGTTGGCTCCTGGGGAAGAGGCGGAACCCAATAATACGGATCGGGTGGCTATGCGTTTGGAAAAACTGCGGTTTATCGATGAAATTCTGAACCGCTATGCGGATCACAATTCGATGGCTTTGGTGCCCATCAGCAAACCCCCCCAACCCCCCGATCGTGTTGCACCGAAACCAACGGTAGAAACCGCCCAATGGTCTGCCCAACCTTTTGTCTATCCCCTCAATCTCAACCCTATGCCCCGCCCCGAACAAGCTAAAGATAAAGATAGCATGAGCGGCAGCACGAGCTTTGTGCCCCGATCGATTTTAGGCACTTTCGATCGCCTCCGCCGGGAACTGGATCCCCAAGCAGAGGAAGAGGTGGTTAAAACCTTTCGATCGTCTAAGACTAAAACAGTCATTGCCCTGCGCTTTATCCTGTTATTGATCTTAGTTCCGTTGCTCACCCACCAAATGAGTAAAAACTTTATTGTCGGGCCGATCGTCGATCGAATTCGTCCTGAAACCCCAGAAACCCTCTTTTTAAATATTGAAATGGAAGAAGAGGCCCTGTCTACCCTAGAGCGCTTTGAAAGCCGATTAGATTTTCAGAGTTTATTGTATAACGCACCTCAATTGACCCGCGAAGAAAAAAGCGAAAAAATCCAAGAGAAAGCAGAAGAAATCGCCCAGGAATTCTACGACCTTGGCACCAATGCCCTCAAAAATATTTTCTCTGATATTCTGGCCGGGGTAGCCTTTGTGATCATTCTCACCCAAAGCAAACGGGAAGTCGAAGTCCTCAAGGCTTTTATCGATAATATTGTGTATGGACTGAGCGATAGTGCCAAAGCATTTATCATCATCCTCTTTACCGATATGTTCGTCGGTTTTCATTCTCCCCACGGCTGGGAAGTTTTATTAGAAGGGGTTTCTCGACATTTTGGCTTACCGGAAAACCGAGATTTTATCTATCTCTTTATTGCCACCTTTCCCGTAATTTTAGATACAGTCTTTAAGTACTGGATTTTCCGTTACCTCAACCGCATCTCTCCCTCCGCTGTTGCCACTTACCGGAATATGAATGAGTAATTAATAATTAATAATTAATAATTGATAATTGAGAATTAATAATTGAGAATTGATAATAACAGAAAAAACTCCCCTCTTGGCAGGAGGTTGGGGGGGCATAAACTCCCCCTCTTGGGAGGGGGTTGGGGGGTGGGTTCAATTGGGCATCAAGAACCAAAACTCAATCAAAATTCAAAATTCAAAACTCAAAACTCAACTCAAGCTCAAGACTCAGAAAGATAATTGATTGACTTGATCGAGCATTTGTAGCCCGTGAATTAAGCTTGCTCCCCCCCGAATAGCGGTAGCAATATGCACTGCTTCGGTCATTTGTTCCAAATCAGAACCTTCCTGTAAAGACGCTTTACTGTAGGCTTCAATGCAATAGGGGCACTGTACCGCATGGGCCACCGCTAGGGCAATTAGGGCTTTTTCCCGTTTAGATAAAGCACCCTCTTCAAATACAGATTGATAATAGTTAAAAAATTTAGCTGCTAGGTCTGAATTGCCTTGACCAATTTCACTAAAATTCTTTAAGTGTTCGGGATGGTAATAGGACATAAGTTAAAAGTTAAAAATTAGCCCAAAAATCGCTGAGGACTTAGAAGATTCTGGGGATCAAACGCCGCTTTAACCTTCAACATGAGAGATAGGGCATTGCCCGCATATCCCCACACGTCAATTTGCTGCTTGAGGGTAACCGGGCCTTCTAAAAGGGTCAAAAAGCCACCCTGGGTTTGGCAATACTGACGCAAGTTTTGTACCAGCGGAAACCGTAAGCTATCCGGCTCTAATTCAATCCAGCCTAGACCGCTGCCCCCATGAATCAGCCCCCTAGCGATCGTTCCTTGCACTTGGCTTGCGAGGTTATTCAATGCGATGAGGGTGTCCGTCGCTGCACTGGGTAAAACCCCAATTTTACAAAGAATACGAGGGGCATGGGATGCGCCTGAAGGACGAGTTTCCTGATAGGAACGCCCCCGATACTGCATTTCCTGCCAAAAGAGGGTTTGTGCCTGATCCGTTAACCCTAGGACTTCTAACCTCTGGCTAATGCCCCAGTCCTGTAGTCGATCGAGTTGGGCTGCCACCGCCGCTTCTAAACTGGCAAACTGTACCGCCAAGCCGATCGTTTCGGAGGGTACTGCTTTTTTGAGGTAATCCTCCAGCAGTTGAGTAGACAGAAAATCTACGGCTACGGGGGTGAGGGATGACCCTTGCAGGGTTTGAAATACGATGTCAACCCGATCGGCTTGGCCCCACAACAGCAGGGTAGCTTGATGAGGGGGCACAGGATAGCACCGGAAGGTCACCTGGGTAATAATGCCTAAGCTGCCATAGGAACCTGTCAGCAATTTCATCAGGTCGTAACCGGCCACATTTTTGACCACACGCCCCCCCGCTTTCGATCGCTCTCCATCCGCCCGCACAAATTCAATGCCCAATAAACTATCCCGCACGCCCCCATAGCGATGGCGCAGCGAGCCAGAATCTGCGGTAGCCACCAAGCCCCCTAAGCTGCTCTCATCCCCACAGGTGCCCTGAAGGGGCAACCACTGTCCCTGATCTTTCAGAATTGACTGGGCCGTTTTTAAGGTCATTCCCGCCTGGGCCGTTAGGGTCAAATCCCCCACCGCATGATCCACCAATTGATTGAAGCGGGCCGTGCTGAGAATAATGGGAACTCCTGGGCTCGGCTTACCCCAACACAATTGCCCACCTTGACCCGCCGGAATGAGGGGCCAGCCCTGACGGGCCCCACAGGCAACCACCGCCGCTAGCTCCTCCACCGTGGCGGGCATCACCACACAGGGACGAACCGTAGAGTCACTAAAAACACCCTGTAACCGTTGCGGCCAGGGATCGGGCCACTGGTCTTCCGTCCAGACTGATTCCGATCCCACCAGATCCACTAAACCAGAAACAACCTCGCTCATCCTTTGATGACCTTAATCAGAATCTGGGCTAACTCCGTCAGTTGCTTCCGATCGAAGGTTTTCACTAAGACCTGAGCCGCGCCCTTGGGATCCTTGGGAATGACCACCTCATTGGCACTGGGAGCCGCCGCTGCCGGAGGAGCCGCCGGAGTTGTTGGAGCCGGAGCCGTTGGAGCCGCTGCCGGAGCCGGAGCTTTCGCCGCTGCCGCCCCTAGTTTCTGGAGGTTAGGGCTAGGCTGAATTTCTGCCGCTTTACCCATCACACCTTTTTGAGCCGCTTCCTTCAGTTCCGTAATGACTAAGGGGGCTAGAATTTTGAAGTTGGCTTGGGGATTGGCGATGGCCCCTTTCGTGGTTTGGATCAAATGAACCCATTGCTCCGAAGCCGCCCCAATTTGAGCCAAACGATCGCAATAGGCTTGGAGTTTTTGGCGAGTGGCAGGCCCATCGGGTTGTTTGAACAGACCCAGCACTTCCCGTAAAACCCCCATCACCTGGGTATTGAAGTCTTCCGGTAACCGTGGCCCCTGACCACTGAGTTTATCTAAATAGTTTTGCAATTGTTGAAAAACCGGTTCTAGCCGCTGGGAGGCCTGTTCATTTTGCTCGTCCGAGCCAGACCCAATTGAACCCAAAAGCTCCTGGAGTCCATCAAACCCTTTAAGAAACAGGTCTTCGATTTGGCGATTGACCTTAACCGGGCTTTCCTTCAGGATTTTGAAGCAATCCTCCATACGGTGTGCGACATGGCCCACCGCCTTAAAGCCGAGCATATTCGCGCCCCCTTTGACAGAGTGAGCGGCACGAAAGAGTTCATTCATTTGCTTAGGATCATCACAAAAGGCCTGAAGACTGAGCAAACCGCGCTCAATAGTCTCCATGTGTTCCCGGGCTTCCTCGATGAAGTATCCAATAATTTGCTGCTTCTGATCCACGGCACTACTCCTCAAACTGTGCTGGCTTGGCTAACGCTTTCGGGCTACGCTCCAGGATTCTACTATAGGTTTTGGCTAGCTTGGTTGACATTTTATCGCTTGGCGGTGCGGGAGGCTATAAAAATCAGCCCTGAGTGACCTGAAAAAATCAGTCCCCCTGAAAACCCAGTGTTACTCCTGAAAAACCCATTTGCCCCTGAAAAGTATGATGGCAGTCTCAACAGGATGCTGAAGTTGACTGGTGACCTGCCCCTGTACCCTGAGATTTATACACTGAATGCTTATACCCTGAGATTTATCCTTGAGACTTGTACCCTGCTACGGATGATCTGACCCATGACCTGTTGACGAGATGCATTTCCTCAGTATAATCCCCACCAGATTTACCCCCAGAGCCACCCAAACCCTTGCCCCTGACCCCCGCAGAAGAGCGGGTCTTTTGGGAAGTTATTCAAGGGTATACCAATCGCCAGATCGGGGAAAACCTGTACATCAGCCCTCGCACCGTACAGACCCACATCAGCAGCATTCTCAATAAACTCAACCTAGAGAATCGATCGCAACTGGTACGTTTTGCCTATGAAAAAGGGTATCGCCTAGAAGAAAATCCCCATAAAGCCGACACATCCCTAGAAGCCGAGCTTGACTAAATCTTGATCAATTCCCACTTGCCACTTCCTAATTCCCACTTCCTAATTCCCACTTCCTAATTCCCACTTCCTAATT
>DALYGI010000196.1:0-7674 GCA_031971595.1 Prochlorotrichaceae cyanobacterium CTOTU29312 | reverse complement strand
GTCTTTAAGGCAGTGGTCGGGTTGGATTAACCCCACCAGCGGGGCGTTATTGTTGGGGTTTGGGGTGTTTTCATTGTTAAATCGGCTTCCAGGTTTGTAGTTAGGAACATGGGTTAAATAAACCGGAAAGTTTAGGATTAAACCACAGAGGCACAGAGGGCACAGAGGAAATAGAATAGCTCTTTTTTAACCTTTGTGTCTTTGTGTCTTTGTGGTTAATAAATTCCAGATTATTTTGTCCAATCTTCGAGCAACAACTGGGGAATGTGTTGGAAATCCTTGGTGTTGCGAGTCACTAATATACTATCGGTGGCCAGGGCGATCGCTGCAATGCGTAGATCCTTGAGCAGTCTTTTTTTATGCAGACTTTTATCCTTGAGTAAGGCTTTATAAACTGAGTTGGCAGCTTGATCAAAGTTGAGAATTTTACATTCACTCAGAAAGCTATGGGTTTGCCAAAACTTTGTGTAGAGACTTACCAGTTGATCCGATTCCTTCGTGCTGTTAATCCGCGTAATCCAGCCGTTGAGGAGTTCCTGCACCGTAACGATCGTAATGTAGAAGCTATCGGATTGATCGGCAAACCGTTTTTCAAAATTCTTGATCAGATGGGGGTCACCTCTCAGAAATAGTGATACATGGTCGGTATCGAAAATATACATTAATAAATTAATAATTAATAATTGATAATTAGATTATTTTTTTAGAAACTTGAAACTTGCAGGAGTTGTTGCAATAGCAATTATCGTAATTCTAGTTTTATTGTAGGGATTTTAGACGATCGTTTCTTTTTCTTTGAGAATTTGCTGATGAATACTTTGAAAATCTGGATCATCCTTAAACATACCGGCGAATCGATGAATATTGGTTGGGGTTGTAGTTGGGGTTATAGCTTGCATTTTAGGTTGGATGGTGGGTTGGAGGGATAATAAATCTACCTTGAGGGGAATAATCTCTTCCTGCTGGAGTTTGACACGAATTAACTTCCCTATTTTTTCCATCGCTTCTTGGCGATTGGTGGCTTGGACTACCCACTCCGGGAACTCCAGTACCCTAGCAATGAGATGGCCCTCTAGGGTTTCTCGAATCAAAATATTTAGATTCAAGGCCCGATCGTTTTCTCCTTCCGCAGGGTGGCCAGCACTGTTACCCCGATTATTGGCATAATCACAGGGATAATCAGCAGATGCACCAGAGCGATCGAGTAGGGGGAAAGGGGGTTGAGTCAAAAAAGCAGGATTGAGCATGACGGCTGACCACAGGATTTTAGGGAAAGTGAGATGGCAAAATTAGGATGATCGACTAAGGACGATCGACTAAGGATGATTGACTAGGAATGATCGACGATCGAGGCAAATCATTCGGGTTGATTCCTGACTACAGTTTACCCTGGGAGCCATTAATTTGGGGACGTTAGGGGACGCGGAACTGCATATTTGAGACGGCCACTAAAGGCAGAAGCGATCGTCTCATCCCCGATGGAAAAGGCCATGGCATAGTACAACCACTGGGGCGTTTTCCGGCGAGTTAACAGACTTAAGACAAAGTGAATATTCTCTTGCTGCTGAATCATCCGAGGAGTATCAATCTCTAAATTACGGAGATACACATCCCCCGGCTTAGCTGGCCATTGATTTTCCCAGCAAGCATGAAGAATCACAAACTGGTATAGCAACGGAATCGCGTGAATAGTTGAAAAATAGTACTGATCCTTGGGATAGTAAGAATGGAGCACATCCACCACCACCACCATACCCTCTGGAGTCAGTTCAATGGACTTAATATAGTGGCGATCGGTTTTCCAGCCATGTTGCAAGTAAGAGGACACATAGGGCCGGTAGAGAGCGTCTAACCATTCTGCAAATTCCATAGGACAGAGCCTGTTGGGGGGATACTCCTGAAAAGATTAGCCCCATCCTACCCTCTCATCCCAAAAAACCGACCGCTCTACTCCCCTACTCCCTACTTCCCACTCCCCACTTCCCCGCTTCCGACTTCCACACCCCACTCCCATTTGATAAATTTATCTATTCTAAAATAAAAACCTATGAAAGCAATCAATGCATACAGATTGTAAATTTTAATCGAATTGGCTACAAGCTTTACAGACAGACGATCGTAGCCAATATTTCCTCCGCGTAGGAGTTGCCAGGAACTTCACAATTTGTTACAAGAATGTAAAGGATTTTGGATAAAGAAGGCGCTGTGCCCTAGCTGTGCTATCCAGAGCGATCGACCTTAGCCAAAATTCCAGAAAGTATTGTTATTCAGAGAGAACTGGATGCTAGGTAGCTTTACAGGTCTGCAAGGCCCCAAGACTGACATGGGAGAGCAACTCCTAAATGCTGCCGCCAGTCAGTCCATTCGCCATCTCTTTACCCGAAGTGAGTCTGTGGAGGTCACCGTGCGGTGCTACCCCTCTAGCAAACTGCTTCAGGGAAGTATCGACAGCTTTCAGATGCGGGGCAAAGGTCTAGTCATCCGCAAAGACTTTTGGGTAGAAGACATGATGTTTGAGACGGATGCGGTTAGCCTGGATCCGTCCTCGGTGTTTCGGGGGCAAATTAGCCTCAAACAGCCCACCCAAGCGGTTGCCCAGGTTACCTTAACGGAAAAAGGCATTAACGATGCTTTTGAGTCGGAATTGGTGAAGCGACGGATGCAAAATCTCACCATGGCTCCCCTGGTTAACCTTTCTGGGGGTGAGCCGGTTTCGTTTCGGGAGGTGCAGGTGACCTTGGAACCCAATAATGGGGTTAGCATTGCCGCCAAAACCGATTTGCCCAATTGCCAGGATGTGCCGATCGCCCTCACTGCTACCTTAGGGATTGAACGTCGTCGTCGGGTCTTATTTCAAAATCCTCAATTTCAGGGCGATCGGGTGCCGGAATCTATGCAGGGCATTTCTCAGATTCTCACGGAGGCCTTTGCCCAAGTGCTTAATGATATGGTAGATCTCGATCGCTTTGACCTGGATGGTATTTCCCTGCGGATGAACCGTCTGGAAACGGATGGTAAACTTTTGCACTTTAGTGGTTATGCTGAAATTCAGCATTTTCCTCGGATCTAACGTCAATTAAGCTCCTCACAGCCTAGGTTTCCCCTATAGTGACCGGGACAGAGGTAGCCAGCCGGAAAGGTTATGTGGTTATCTAAAGCAGACCCGGTGAGAGGAGCCCCCATGATTATCATTGAGATCACGAATGTTGAAGATCTAGTCCGCAAGCAGTTAGGGGGGCTAGGATCCCGCCTGCTTCACATGATGGATATGGATGAGCGTTTTGTGGAAAATGCGATCCTCACGCAGATCCAGCAAACCTTTGTGGAAAATGGAGTCAAGGCGAACTTATTCAGCGTTTCTGGGCCGGATATGCTGGGGAATGGCAAGTTGGAGGTTCCCCTCGATTTTAAGTCGGCGGAGGTGCGCCTCAGTAATTCCCGCTTAGAAGTTCCGATTAAGGTGCGCTTCTCTCAGTTTATGTCTTAAAGATTTGCCCTAAATGATGCGCGGGTTCATTTATCCCCTGTGTTACAATTTCCCTACCCATACCGAGGGGCATCCGGGAAGGCGGGTTAAAGCCTGAAGTCTGTGGCGCAAGCATCAGCCCCAAACCTCCTTGAGAGTGCAGGCCGTTGCGTTGAAGCAGAAATCTACGTTGTGAATACGTTGTGAGGCCTAGAGAATTTCTGACCTGAGTTTGACCTGAGAGTGTCACCTACCATGTCCGCTCCTAACCCGATGAATCCTTCTCCTTCCCGCCTAGCGGGTCTGTCCCCTGGGTGGGGTCGTTTTATAGGCGGTCTGACCCTCCTGGGCCCGGCGGGTCTGTGGCTGTTGTTGCTCCTCATTCTGCCGATCGTTATTATTCTGGAGTTGAGCTTTGCCCCAGGATTTCGCCCAGAGGATCCCTTAACGGCCTACGGTTTAGACAATTATTTACAGTCTTTTCAGCCCCTATATTTACAGGTCATTGGCCGATCGGTCTTTTTTGCGGTGGCGACCACCCTGCTCTGTCTATTGGCGGGGTTTCCGGTGGCCTATTGGATTGCCCTCCTCAGCCCGATCCGTTGGCGAAATTTACTCCTGTTAGGGTTTATTTTGCCTCTGTGGACTTCTTCCCTGTTGCGTTCCTATGCGTGGATTACGATTCTGCGTCCCACGGGGGTTTTGAATAGCCTGTTGACCACGATCGGCTTACCGGCCCTGGATTTGTTTAACCGTTCCCCGGCGGTGTTGATTGGCATGGTTTATAGTTATTTGCCCTACATGGTGCTGATTTTATACTCTTCCCTAGAGCGGCTCGATCGCCGTCTGTTGGAGGCTTCGGCGGATTTAGGGGCTTCGCCCCCGACTACCTTTTGGAAAATTACCATTCCCCAATCCGCGCCAGGAATCTGGGCTGGTGGTCTGCTGATTTTTATTACCAGCCTAGGGGATTTTGTGGATCCGGAATTGCTGGGGGGGGCTTCCAGTATGACCATTACCCGTTTAATCTATAACCAGTTTTTGGGGGGAGCGCGGAACTGGGGCTTTGGCTCTGCCCTGAGTATGTTGCTGATGTTGGCGGTGAGTATTGCCATGGCCTTATTTATTCGATATGGGGATAAAAATGCAGCGGGCACCTGAACGATCGCTCAAATTACCGGGCTGGCAGGTCATTTTTTCTGGGGTGATGTACCTCTTTATGTACCTGCCCATTTTGGTGTTGATGGTGTTTAGCTTTAATAGCTCTCCCTCTAGTGCCCAATGGGAAGGGTTTTCCTGGCGGTGGTATGGGCGCTTATGGGAAGACGATCGGATTTTTCTTGCCTTGCAAAATAGCCTCTTTGTGGCCTTGGGGGCGGTGACCATTGCGGCGGTGCTGGGGACGCTGATGGCGGTGGGGCTGTCCAAGTATAAGTTCCCCGGCAAAGGGTTGTATCAAGGGGTGGCCTATTTGCCCCTGATTGTTCCCGATATTGCGATCGCCGTGGCCACGTTGCTGTTTTTAGCCTATGTGGCAGTGCCCCTGAGCATTTGGACGGTGATTGCGGCCCATGTGGTTTTTTGTATCTCCTACATTGCGATCGTGGTGTCTACCCGGTTAGCCAACCTCAACCGTCATTTAGAAGAGGCGGCCCTGGATTTAGGGGCAACGCCCCTTCAAGCCTTTTTACAAGTGCTGTTACCCCAACTGGTGCCGGGGATTGTGGCGGGGTGTTTGCTGGCCTTTGTGTTGAGTATGGATGATTTGTTAATTTCTAGCTTTACCACGGGGGGCGGTGCCACGACCCTACCCATTGAAATTTTTAGCCGCGTCCGTACTGGTGTGAAACCAGACATCAACGCCCTGAGTGTGTTGCTGATTTTCGCTTCTGGGATCGTAGCCTTTATTGCAGAGGTGATCCGCCACCAAAGCAGCAAGGATTCAGCCTAGGGAGGGGGAAGGGTGGAAGCGAATCACTACGAGGTTTTAGGGCTCCGATCGGACGCAACCCAGGCGGACATTAAACAGGCCTATCGCAAATTAGCCAAGCAATTTCACCCCGATCGTTTTCCGGGGGTGGATCAAAGTACCCACCACGATCGGATTGTAGCCATTAACGTGGCCTATGAGGTTTTAGGGGATCTGAAACGACGACAGGACTATGATTGCCATCGGTTTAGCCCCACCGCCACCCATCGGGATCCCTACACTCATTCCCACGGTCATCCCCACAACCATTCCCAGAGCGATCGGGAGCAGCGCACCGCTACGGCCCAAGCAGAGTATCGCCGCCGCCAGAGTGCCATCACCGAAGACGATCGTATCCGAGAATGGTTAGAAGACGTGTATTTGCCCATCGATCGGGCAGTGGCTAGCGTTTTGAAGACCTATAAAGCGGAAATTAACGCCCTGGCAGCGGATCCCTTTGATGATCAACTCTTAGAAGAGTTTGGCACCTATTTAGACCAGTGTATCCAGCGCCAAAATGCAGCGGAAAAACTATTTCAATCCTGCGTGAACCCTGCAAAATTAGCCCAATTTGCAGCAATGCTTTACTACTGTTTGAGTCATATCGGCGATGGGCTCAAGGAATTGGGCTACTTTACCACCAGTTACGATGAAACCTACCTGCACACGGGCCGAGAAATGTTCCGCCTGGCCACCCAACTCCGCCAGGAAATTCACCTCGCCCATAGTCGGCTTTGAGCTTTAATTCCAGTACATGGAGATTTCAATTTAGACTTCATGAGCATGGCTCGCCCGATCGTATTCAATTTGCCCAAAATCGAGTTTAATCAAACGATCGGCTAGGTGAAAGTAATGATCATCATGGCTAATGACTAAAATGGTTTTCCCCTGATCCCGCAAGGAGGGGAGCAGTTCCGTATAAAATAAATCTTTGAAAACTGGATCCTGATCGGAAGCCCATTCATCAAATAAATAAATGGGGCGATCTTCTAGGTAGGCAGTCAATAAACTCAGGCGTTTCCGTTGACCCTGAGACAGGGCGGTGGTGGATAGTTTGCCCTGATTGATTTGAACCTTGTGATCGAGTCGCAGTTTATGGAGATAATTCGCCGCAATTTCATCTAAATTTTCCTGATCTAACCCCAACAGACGATCGAAAAGGTAAAAGTCTGCAAAAACTACGGCAAAATGTTGGCGATACCATTCCCGATTCTCCGAAACGATCGCCACTTCATCTAAATAAATTTCCCCCTGTTCCGGTTGATAAAGTCCGGTCATTAATTTTGCTAAAGTGGATTTTCCACTGCCATTGCCCCCCACAATAAAAATAAGCTGACCCGGCTCCAACACCAAATCCAACGGCCCCACGGCAAAACTCGAATCTTCCCGCTCCGTTTGATAATGGTGGGTAATCCCCTTGAACTTCAGGCTGTACCACTGTTTGCGGAGTTGGGGCGGCACCGAATCAAATTCCGAATAGTTGGCCAGGGATAACCCTAAGGATTCAATTTTTTCGAGGGCCACCCCCGCCTTGCCCAGGGTGGGTAAACTGTTGACCAAACGCTCCATGGGCACCATTAAATAGGTGAACATGAGAATATAACCGGAAAGGGTTTGTAGGTCTAAAACCATGAAATTAGGCAGGGCAAAAATCACGAACCCCACGGCAAAAAAGAAGATTAATTTTCCCCAGGTGGAAGTAATGGCAAAGAGGGTTAAGCCCGTAGTATTGTGATGGCGAAAACGGGAGGCAGAGGATTGTAAATCTTCCCGTAAAAAAGCCTGACGACGTTTGTAATGGAGCTTTAATTCCTTCGTTCCCTCCGTCACCGTGCGAAAATGCCGAAACAATTCATCCTGTTCTTCCCGCGCACGGGCTAGGCGTTTGCGCCCTTCATTGAGCAAAAATTGACAACTTCCCAACGCCACGATCGTGATGCCACAGACCATCAGAAAGACTTGTAATGAGAGCCAGACAATATAACTCAGCCCCCCCGCCACCATTGCCACATCAATACACAAAAAAGGCAGGAGCCGCACCGCTTCCGACACCGACTGCACATCATCCGTGAGGGTAGCCAGCAACCGAGCGCCCCCCAATTGCTCCAAATGAACCAGATGGGAGCCTAAAATCTGTTGACTCAGGCGCATTCGCAACCGAAACACCGCCTGCTGGGACAGCCGAATCAGCATCACCTGAGACAGGATACTGGTGATCAGAGCCACCGAGACCAACCCT
>DALYGI010000195.1:0-7679 GCA_031971595.1 Prochlorotrichaceae cyanobacterium CTOTU29312 | reverse complement strand
AGCCGGTGATCTTGTCCCTTAAGTTGCACAGGCCGTGAAGTCCTACTCAGGGCTAGGCTCAGGAGTAGGTTCGGGAGGGGGGCTACTTTCTGGGCTGGGTGGAGTCTGCTCCCCTGGGGGTGTGGGAGTGCCTTGGGGACTTGGAGCCGTTTGCTCTGGCTCATCCTGGGGTAGATTGGGGGAACTACCTGGAGATGGAATTGGCTCTGGGGGCTCGGTATACTCCCATTCGGCTAAGTCTCGGCTGGTTCCAAATTGAAATTGATTAGAAACCAATCGCACTTCTACCTCCGCTGCATTGGGATCGGGATCCACTAGGGCATAGAGGGAATTACCACTAAAATCAGGATTCCCTAAGAGCATTTGATGGGTCGTTTGATCCTTCAATGCAATATCGATCGTGATGGAGGGATTAACTAACCCAAATTCCGCTAAACGATCGCGGGGAATGGTAACCGTAGATTCACTGGACTGGGTACTTAACAGATTGAGCAAAAAGGAAATGGAGGCATCACTGGCTAAGATTTGCCGGGGTTCAACCATTTGCCAAGGGGTGGGGTTCGCATCGGCTCGACGTTCAAAAACGAGAAGATCCGTAGGGGTTTGTACACTCAGTTTGTTAACCTGATCCTCTGTCCATGAAAATAACTTTTTAGACTGAAGTTCTGTTTGTTCTTGCCGGGGTACCACCGCCAGTTGATAGACTCCGTAAGCTGTGCCCGTAATGCAGGCCAGGACGACTAATACTATGGTCGATCGTTCAATTTTCATAATCTTCCCTTGATCTTTCCCTTAACGTCGTTTCCACCAAATGAGAGCCCCTAAGCCAAAGCCTATTAAGGGCAAAATAATGAGGGATAGCCAAATTACCCAACGGGCTTGGGCTGCTTGGAGTTGAATCCGTCGATTAGTCGGATCTTTGGGACTAATGGACAACACTTCCCCTTCCCGTTGACTGAGCCAAATAATGGAGTTGGTAAACACATCTCCATTCAATTGCTGAGCAAATAAACCATTGGTAGCAAAACTAGAATTCCCAATTACAACTAGGCGAGATTCCTGAGCATTTTCCTCCGCCGTTGGCGCTGTAGATTCTGGCGTTTCCTCTGGGGTTGCCATGGGCCGACTAAGGGCCACTCCCAGTACCAATGGCCCCTGTAAGTCCTGATTGGGATCAAATTTTAGTTGTTGCTCAATCTCTTTTTCCGCCCAACTTTGCTCATTGGTGGACAGCAGTTCCGTCGCCGTTACCCCCTCCACACTGTCCAAAACGATCGCTCTGGCAAAGGGATAGAAGGAATTGCCGTTGCCAAACTCCTGGGTAATGGGATGGCTGCCATAGGTATTCACCAGGGGAGCCGTGGGGCCAAAGCCCACTAATCCACCCGTCGCCTGATCGACCTGGGCAACCCCTCCACCCCCATCAATCACAATTCCCGGATCTAAGGTGACTCCCCACTGCTTGAGCAACGGATCCACCCCCGTTTCGGTGCGGGGATCCAGTAACAAGAGGGCATTTCCCCCCTGCTCCAAATAACTGTCTAGGGCTGCGGTTTCCTGCTCAAACAAGGGGCGCTGGGGCCCCGCCACCACTAGCACGGAGGCATCCTGGGGAATCCCCTGACCTTGAGCGAGCCCTTGGGCAAGATTTAAGGGCGCACTGGCAAACCCCCGTTCCTGGAGCCGATTGGTGGCTTCACTGATTTCATTGAGGGGATACTCCCCATGGCCTTGGAGAAAATAGACCGTATCGGACTGGCCCGTGTTGACCCTGGCCAAGGCATTGGTTAAGGCCGATTCCGATAGCGCCCCCTGGCTTTGATCCGTTCCCTGCAAGGTTTGCAAGGGTTGGGGTTCGCCCTTAACCTCTAGGTACACTTCCCCAAACGTCTGTACCCCGAACCGCTGGGCCACACTGGGCTGCTCTCTGGGATCCACAAATTCGTAGCTAAACCGATCGCCACTGATCCGCTTGTAGTTTTCCAACAGGTTACGGTTCGCATCGGACTGGGCTTGATCAAACACCCAGAGTTTGACGGGCTCTTTAAGATTAGCCACCACCTCTTGGGATTGGGGGGAAAGGCTATAGCGCTGGTTTTCCGTTAAATCGAACCGGGCTGGATTTTGGGTCACCACCAGATTGATAACCCCCAAAATTAAAACCATCGCCACCACAGACAGCAGGGCATTAGCTCCCGCCTGAGTCGATCGGTGTTGCCAAAAACGGGGTTGTGCCGCCCGCACAATGACCCCCACGGCCAAAATTAAGGCCCCTGTTCCTAGAATGACCAAAACGATCGGGCTACTCCACTGACCGCCAATAAAGCCTGCACTCAGCCCCGCCAGAGTCAGAAAGACCCCTAGCCAGAGCGTTAACTGCCAATAGAATGAGGTTCGGGATGATGTTTTCATAGCGGATTCCTGTCGGCGCATAGGTTCGGTAAAGGGCAATTAGCTTCGCTGAAAACGGAAGGTTTCGATCGCTTGAGCCGTGAGAAAAATTCCTAAAATGATATAAGTCAAAAACAGAACGACACTGCTACTATCTAAGACCCCATTCACAAAATTATCGTAATGTCTCAGCAGGGATAAATGACTGGCCACCGCACCAAAACCACCTCCTGCCGTATTGCCAATGCCCTGTAAAATCCAGAGAATTAACACTAAAACAAAGGTAAACACTGCGGCTAATAGGGTGCTATCGGTTAACGCAGAAATAAACATTCCCAAAGATAAAATACTCGCCGCCATCAACAAAAGTCCCAAATGACTGACCAGAAACAGGACAGGGGGAAAAGGTGGCTCCGTCGCACTCAGGGCGATCGCTTCGTAGAGCATAATGGGTAACAACATTCCCAAAAAGAAGGTTAAAACCCCCAGCAATTTGCCCACGGCCACGGCCCAATTGGTAACCGGCGAAGTGGCTAACAGTTCCAGGGTTCCCCGCTTCCGTTCTTCTGCGTATAACCCCATGGATAACATGGGCATCACCACAATTACCACCACCCCCAAACTTCCCAGAAAATTTTGGAGCAGGAGGGAAGCCGCATCAATGGGATTAGAGGCTCCCCCAAACTGAGCTTGTTGTAAATCAAACTGCGCTAACTGATCTAAGAGATTTTGGAGAATCACTACAAAAAAGATACCCGCAATAATCCAAAAGACTCCGGCAATGAGATAGGCCAGGGGAGAGGTAAAGTACCCCTGAACCTCTTTTTTGTAAATGGCAAATAAGTTGGCAAAAATCAGAGACATTTTAGTTCAAAAAGTCCATTCAAAAGATTCATGGAAGCAGGAATGATTGAGTATCCCCAGTCAAAATCAAAATCAAGCTAAAACTAAAAGCAAAATCAAGCTAAAACTAAAAGCAAAACCAAGTCAAAACTGAAACCAAAACCAAACTACCCAAAATAACTCACCCTCCTCAAGGGTCTTCATCTCGATTTTCTTGGGTTGTTAATTGTAAAAATACATCCTCTAGGCTGGCCCGGTTACGGTGCAGTTCATACAGCCCCCAATCCTGAGCAACGATCGCTTTCGCTAAATCTTTGCCCACATCTTCAGGGGTTGCTGTTGTAATGGCGTAACAGTAATGCCCTGGGGATAACCCCGATCGATCCTGGAGGGCAACGGATTGCACCACCGGCAGACCCCGCAGATAGACCAGAACTTGCTCCGCATCCCCCTCCACTTCCAGTTCATAGGTATAGCCACCGCCAGAGGCTTCCGTGGTCAAGGTTTCGGGGGAATCGGTTCTGACCACCTTGCCCTGGTTAATAATGGTGACCCGATCGCAGGTCATGCTTACTTCCGGCAGAATGTGGGTAGACAAAATAATGGTGTGTTGTCCCCCCAAGCTTTTGATCAGTTCCCGCACTTCGATAATTTGCCGGGGATCCAGACCCACCGTCGGCTCATCCAAAATAATTACTGGCGGATCATGGACGATCGCCTGGGCAATGCCCACCCGTTGGCGATACCCCTTCGAGAGTTTGCGGATGAAAGTGTTGCGTTTATCCTTCAGCCCACACCGATCGATGGCCCCATCCACCCGTGTAGGACGATCGCCCGCCGCAATCCCCTTCAATTCCGCCACAAACGTCAGGAACCCCTGCACCGTCATATCAGAATAGAGGGGGGGCGTTTCCGGCAAATAGCCAATCCGTTGGCGCACCGCCAAGGGTTTTTCATGCACATCAAACCCCGACACCCTGGCCGTGCCACTGCTGGCGGGCAAATATCCCGACAAAATCCGCATCGTCGTGGTTTTACCCGCCCCATTGGGGCCCAAAAAGCCCAAAATCTCTCCCGTCTCCACCTTAAAATCCAGATTCACGATCGCTGGATGGGAGCCGTAGAACTTACAAAGCTGCTCGACTTCAATCATGAAAACCTCAGGATAGAGAGGAATACAAGCCACCCATCCTTAGAAGACAGATGGTTCTGACTCAATTCAGCAATCTAGTGTAATCGGGGATGGGCGTTTTGCCTACCCGTGTCCTACCGCTGGAAGATCCCAAAGTTTATCCATCTCCAAAGGAATCAGATAGGATAAGAAGCGGATTTCTTGATGGAACATAGGAATGTCTGATCGCAAACGTGCTTTGGTTACGGGTATTACAGGCCAGGATGGCTCCTATCTGAGTGAGCTTTTGTTAGAAAAAGGATATATCGTACATGGCATTATTCGCCGTACCTCTACCTTTAACACCGATCGTATTGATCACATTTACGAAGATCCCCACAAAGAAACGGCT
The DNA here is from genome assembly GCA_031971595.1 of Prochlorotrichaceae cyanobacterium CTOTU29312. GTDB lineage: Bacteria > Cyanobacteriota > Cyanobacteriia > Prochlorotrichales > Prochlorotrichaceae > JBEAPM01. The sequence goes on along the minus strand of DALYGI010000195.1, from coordinate 2,922 downwards.
CGCCTCTTTTTACACTATGGTGATCTGACCGATGGCACCACCCTGCGGCGGATTCTGGAAGAAGCGGCTCCCCATGAGGTCTATAACCTGGGGGCACAGTCTCACGTCCGGGTTAGTTTTGATGCCCCAGAATATACGGTGGATGCGGTGGGGATGGGAACCCTGCGGCTGTTGGAAGCCATTCGAGATTACCAAAAGCGGAGCGGCAATAGTGTCCGGTATTACCAAGCCGGTTCCTCGGAAATGTTTGGCTTAGTCCAGGCGGTTCCCCAAAGTGAAACCACGCCTTTTTATCCCCGTAGCCCCTACGCCTGCGCTAAAGTGTACGCCCACTGGCAAACGGTGAATTACCGGGAATCCTACAATATGTTTGCCTGTAACGGCATTCTCTTTAACCATGAGTCCCCCCGCCGGGGAGAAACCTTTGTCACCCGCAAGATTACCCGCGCTCTGGCCCGGATTGTGGCAGGACAACAGAAAAAACTCTATATGGGTAACCTCGACTCCAAACGGGATTGGGGCTACGCCAAAGACTATGTGCGGGCCATGTGGTTGATGTTGCAACAGGATCAGCCCGATGATTATGTGGTGGCTACCGGGGAAACCCACTCAGTCAAAAAGTTTCTAGAGGTTGCCTTTGAGTATGTGAACCTGAAGTGGGAAGACTATGTGGAGTTTGACCCCCGTTACCTGCGTCCGGCAGAGGTAGATTTGTTGATTGGTGATCCCACCAAGGCTAAAACTAAATTAGGCTGGGAACCGGAGGTCACGTTTGAGGATCTTACCAAGCTGATGGTGGATGCGGATTTATACACGTTGGGCATTCCATCCCCTAGGGGCCAGGTGGTTCAGGATAATGCGGTGGTGCGTCAGGCCAACCTGGGTGGGGTCATGGATCAGTAATTGGGATAATCTGGGATAATCGGGATACCCTTAATAACCTAAAACGCCTGGATGGTATGAGTTCCAACCCAGGCGTTTTGAGTGTTTAAGATTTAGGATTCAAGACTAGAGCTTAGCCTGAAATCTCAGGGGTTAGTAGGCACCCGCACGGGCAGACCGATCGGAGCGATCGGAGCGATCGGAGCGATCGAAACGACCGCCGCCACCAAAGCCACTACGACCGCCAGCACTAGAGCGACGCTCTTCGCGGGGACGAGCTTTATTCACTTTCATGTCACGGCCCATCCACTCAGCACCATCTAAGGATTCAATGGCAGACTGTTCCTCATTATCGGTTCCCATTTCCACAAAGCCAAAGCCCCGAACGCGACCAGTCTCCCGATCGGTGGGGATTTGAACCCGCGTAACGGAACCATAATCCGCAAACACACGCGCTAAATCTTCTTCTGTAACGTCATAGGACAAGTTACCGACGTAAATTGACATACCTTTCTCCAAAACACGGAACAACGAGAACGAAAATTTCGGAGAAAAGCCCTGTCAATATCAACCCATTTTGAACTGTTAATACTTGCAACAAACACTTACAACCGAATAATCCATCCATCTCAAAGTTTATCACGTCTCTCGGAATTTAGGCTACCCTCTTTAGAAAACCTTAGGGATTTTTAGCAGCGATCGTTATTAAGGATACAGAATACCATCCACAGTCTCTACAGTTTAGGATCTTGGCACTTAAATTGCACATACCGTGATTCAGATGATCAAGTTATGATTAAGGGATTTCTACCTAGTTCAAGTGGGTCAAAGTCCGATCGGTATGCACAAAGCACTACAATTCTGGGGAATTTCCTTTGTCTTGCTTTTTATCCTCTCCCAGTTGTTCGACTGGCTGCAACGGGCGGATCTGCCTTTTCCCCTGTTTGTGATGGCGGGGGTAGGTTTGGCGGCTTTGTCTAACTATGATAAACGGCAGGGGTTTCTGCTTTGGTCTAGGTTAAATCGGTTAGGTCTGGTTCAGCCTCCGAACGATCGGATTCGTCCATAGTCAGCCGTCAGCAATAGGATTATTTCGGTGATCGAAGGATAGTTTAGAAAATGCTTAATTTTATCCCCCAGTGGTTTAAACCTAAACGGCAAACCTTGCCCATTGCCCAATTGGGTAACCCCATTTTGCAACAACCCGCCCAGCCGATCGCGGATCCAACGGCCCAGTGGGTTCAAGACCTGGCGGATCGGATGATTGAACATATTCAGGCGGTCAATGCGGTGGGACTTGCGGCTCCTCAGGTGTGCCAACCCTATGCCCTGATGGTGATTGCCTCCCACCCCAACGATCGTTACCCCCATGCCCCCCAGATGGATCCCCTGGTACTGATGAATCCAACCCTGGTGGCTCAGTCGGAAACGCTGATTAAGGATTGGGAAGGGTGTTTGAGTATTCCCCAGTTACGGGGTCAGGTGAAGCGTTGTCAGTGGGTAGACGTAACCTATAGCGATCGGCAGGGTGAGGCTCAGCAAATTCGATTTGAAGATTTTGTGGCTCGTATTTTCCAACATGAATATGACCATTTAATCGGTAAATTCTTTTTGGATTATATAGAGCAGACGGAAGATTTGATGGCGGAGCAGGAATGGCGCGATCGAATTTTGAATTAAGGGAAAAAGTCAAAGTCGAATATTTGAGTTTCCGTAAAAGGGCAAGTTTTGGGAAATGTAGATAGGGGAAGATTAGTCTCTTTTGAAGCTAATTTAGAAGCCATCGGGTAAGCTTCAGAGAAGATAGTTGGCAGATAATTTTTCTGAAGGCTAGGGCTGTCTTTAAACAGGATGAATAATTGACAGCGCTGTTCGTTGATGGTTGAAAGCCAACTATTAGGCTGTTTTTCCGGTTGGTATTTCCATTTCAGGAGGTGGGCTACCAACGTAAGGCGGAATAAAATAGACTGGTAGATCGGCTGAAACCCTTGCGGGCTGGGATCGGCTCTGTGTAGGAGTTTTCGCCTTAAGTTGATACCC
>DALYGI010000194.1:0-7740 GCA_031971595.1 Prochlorotrichaceae cyanobacterium CTOTU29312 | reverse complement strand
AGACAATGGAGAGCATCAGCCGCGAACCGTTAAAAGCAGCGATCGACCAGCTTGATCAGTCCTATCGCTGCCCCAAGCCTAGCCCACCCCTTCCAGAGTGCCGATCGTTTCTAGGGTGACCCCGGACATAATCCGCTTCATTAACCCGGTTAGCACATTGCCTGGCCCTACTTCCACCACCCGATCGACCCCTAATTTTTCTAGGGTTAAGCCCGTTTCTCGCCACCGCACCGGCCCCGTCATCTGACGCACCAATCGCTCCTTCAACACCTGGGGATCGGTTTCGGCTTCGGGCTCCACGTTGGAAATGACCGGAATTTGGGCCGGAGCAAAGTTCACAATATCTAATAAGAGTTGATACTCTTGGGCTGCGCTGGCCATAAAAGCCGAATGAAATGCACCGGAGACTTTCAGGGGCACGGCCTTACGGGTTTTGACCTGTCCCAGTACCGTTTCCACCGCTGCGGGAGTGCCGGAAATGACCACCTGCCCCGGACAGTTATCGTTGGCAATAACCACATCCGGCGTGGCTTCGATCGCGGCTTGTAATTGTTCCTGATCAAAGCCCAATAAGGCCGCCATCATGCCGCCAGAGGCCTTATCCATCAACTCGGCCCGCCGTTTGACTAACTTTAACCCCGTGGCAAAATCAAACACCCCCGCCGCATAGAGAGCCACATATTCCCCTAAACTATGCCCCGCCACAAAATCCGGCAGCCGCCCATCAACTTTGAGGGCATCCACCAAAATCGCCTCCACCGTATATAAGCAGGGCTGGGTGTAGAGGGTACGGGACAAGGTTTCCAAGTCCCCCTGGCAACGATCGACCACAGACCAGCCTAAAATCATCTCCGCTTGTCCAAACCGCAGTTCGCCCACGGGCTGCGTCAATAAGTCCTGATCCATGCCGATGGCTTGAGAGCCCTGTCCCGGAAAAACCCATGCTGTTGTCATAATTTCTAAGGTTGAAGCGTTTAAGCGTTATGGAATAATCTACGATGCCATGACGGGTAGATACCAACTTACTTGATTTTGGGGCAGAGGAGAATTTGGGTTCTTGTAAAAATGTAAAAAGATCGTTAAACTTCTTAAGATTCTTCCTTATCACTTGGCTTCTTTCATTTCACAGGGAGACCTCTCTATATGGATTTACTGGCGCTTCATCTGATTCACCAGTTGAACGTGACTGCCCCCGACTTGCCGCTGGAGCTTGCTCCCCCGGTTCCCACCGTTTCAATGGTTTCGCTACCGCCAGCTTCTCATTCACTCCTGGGAGTGCTGCCGCTAGCTGAAGCGCCAGTTCTAGGAGAACCCGAAGCCCCCCCCACCACTAACTTTTGGCAGGTGGTGCGGCAACAGGTCAATAGTCTTTCCGGTGGGGTGATCCGTGCGGTTTCTCGGCTTTGGCAAGGGGTGATGGATCGCTACCAAGATCCCAATCTCGGCCCGGTTGAGCGTGTGGAAGATCTGCTGAATAACCCGATGGATCAGCACTACGTCATTAGCCCGGATGCGGCCCAACTCCATCTCGCTTCAACGGATTTTCTGGAACATATTCCCCAAAAAGACCCCGCTAGTTTTCAACCCGCTGCGGGGGTTCATTTTAATAACGATGGCTCCGTTACCTTCCGGGTTTTGGTGGGCAATACCCACGATCGTTTAACCCTGGTGGGGGATTTTAACAATTGGGGCAATGTCTGGAATCTGGCCTCTTACCAACTCTACCCTTCCAACGATAATCCCTTAATTCATGAGGTCACCCTGCCCCCCGGCGATTATCACCTCAATCAATATCGCTTTCGGGATCAGTATGGCCACGATCGCATTGACCTCTCTGCGGATCTGTTTTCGACCCCGGCTTTTAACGATCGCTTCTATGGGGGACGATCGGATAACAACTTAAATGCGGTGGTTTGGCGACCCACCCCGATCGCCGCTGAAGAATTGGCTGAGCGCCCCGATCTGCGGGGGTTGCCCTTGGTGATTGCGGAAACGGATATGGTATCCCTGTCCTTGAACTGGGTGTGTGATAACCCGGATTCAGCGATGTTTGGCACCCAAGGCTCGGAAAATATCACCCATCTCTATGATTTTGTGGGGGAATGTGGCCTACCGGAACAAATGGCCAAGATGGGCTATAACGCTGTGGAATTCATGCCCCTGGATACCCACGTAGATTTTTGGACTCCCGATAGCCCCTACTTCCCCGATTGGCGGTTTACCTATCAGACCATTAACTACTACGGCAAACACGCGGACTTTGGCAGCCCAGATGAACTGCGCCAAATGATCAACGACTTCCACAAAGCAGGGGTTGCGGTGCTGTTGGATGTGGTTTATAGTCACTACTCCAACGATGGCAATGAACCCGATCGCAACTTTGGCAGTTTAGGGTTTGCCCAGTACCACAGCGAAGATGGTTGGGAACTGTACGGTGGCCCGTGGACAGAATGGGGCACCCGTCGCTTTACCTACTCTCCGGCCATTCGTCAAAATATTGTGGATGCGGCCCTGAAAAACATTCTGACCTATGGTTTTGATGGGTTGCGTATTGATAACGTCAATGGCATTGATGCTCAGCCCTACGGTCGGGAGCTACTCAAGGAAATTTCCCAATCCGTGATGGACTACTGGCCCCAGGCGGTGGTCATTGGGGAAGGTTACTTTGGGGATCCCTACCTCAACCGCTCCGTCAGCATCGGGGGCGGCGGTATGGCCACCACCTACAGCGATCGGTTTTATCTCTGGTTCACCGAGCAAATTATCAAACACCGGGAAGAGATTGACACCTGGAAGTTGGATTATATGCTCAAAAACGACTGGCCCCGTACCCTGTTGTACTATCCCGGCAACCATGACGAATTTGCCAACCCTGGTAACCCCTTTCAAACCCGTGGTCGTTATCTCGTAGAAGCGATCGACGGTGGGGATTTCCACAACCGGAAAATTGTACCCTGGTCTGCCCTCGCGCTGTTTTCCAGTTCCTATTATCTGGATATGCCCCAGTTGTGGACGATGCAGCCCGGTAACCTCAACAGTAATTCCGCCATCGAGTGGTTCCGCCTCGAAAATCCCTTTGTGACTGAGGTTTCTGATTTTCAATCGGACATGAAGAGCTTTTATATTGGCAACGAAGCCTTTGCGCCCTACAACGTTCACCATCACATGGTGCATTGGATTGATCACGACAATAAGGTGATTACTTTCGAGCGCATTGACTTTGCCACCGGTCGTCACACCTACGCGATCGTTAACCTAGGGGACGAAGCGATCGATTACTATCGGATTCCCGTCAATGTGGACAACAGCACCACCTTTGCCCTCGCCCTAGACAGCGATCGGTTGGAGTATGGGGGTAACGGACTGAACGCCAACAACTTCAAGAGCAAAGACGGTCAGCTAGAGTTTTACCTGTCTCCCTACGCAGTGATGGGATTTGTGCAACAGGACAACCTCGTGATTCCCACCGGAGTCGGAGAAATACCGGATCCCAACTATACCCGCTGCGACGGCTATTACTACTACTGCCGTTACGGAGCCTACGGGGCCAGATAAACCCGTCTACCTTCAGACGGTAGAAATCTAACTTAACTAAGACCTAAACTACGAGGATGTATACCCTAGGGCGTACATCCTTTTTTTTATGCCTATGGTTAGACCTAAAATTAGATAAGATGTAGCCCCAAAACCCTTAAACCTTCAAAACCGCTCAACCTTCAATGCTATTGCACCCCGATACGATCGAAACCGTTAAGCAAAGCCTTGACATTGTGGATATTGTCTCGGAGCAGGTGGTTTTGCGGAAACAGGGCAAGGATTTCGTGGGACTTTGCCCCTTTCACGACGACAAATCCCCTAGTTTTACCGTCAGCCCTAGTAAGCAGTTTTACTATTGTTTTAGCTGTGGGGCGGGGGGCAATGCCATCAAGTTTTTGATGGAGTTGAATAAGAGCAGTTTCGCCGATGTCATCCTGCAATTGGCGGAGCGCTATCAGGTGCCGGTGCAAACCCTGGAACCGGAGCAACAGCAAGAGTTTCAGCGCAGTTTATCCCTACGGGAACAACTCTATGAAATTCTGGCAGTGACCACAAAATTTTATGAACACGCCCTGCGCCAACCCCAAGGAGCCCAAGCCCTAACCTATTTAAAAGAAAGCCGCCAACTCACAGAGGCAACCCTTCAGCAGTTTCAACTGGGGTACGCCCCGGCGGGCTGGTCTACCCTCTACGGCTATTTGGTGGAGCAAAAGCGCTACGCGGTGAAACTGGTGGAGCAAGCGGGCTTAATTGTGCCCCGGCAGGCGGGCAGCGGCTATTACGATCGCTTCCGGGATCGGCTAATGATTCCCATTCATGATCTGCAAGGGCGCACCATCGGCTTTGGGGGACGATCGCTGACGGACGAAACCCCCAAATATTTGAACTCCCCGGAAACAGAACTCTTTGATAAAGGCAAAACCCTCTTTGGCCTAGACAAAGCCCGATCGGAGATTAGCAAACAAGACCGAGCGATCGTGGTGGAGGGGTATTTTGACGTGATTGCGCTCCATGGGGCGGGCATTACCAATGCGGTGGCGGCCCTGGGGACTGCCTTTAGCCAAGCCCAGGTGAAGCAACTGCTGCGCTATACGGACTCCAAGCAAATCATCCTCAATTTCGATGCGGATGCAGCGGGCACCAAAGCAGCAGAACGGACGATCGGAGAGTTGGAAACCCTGGCCTATCAGGGACAAATTCAACTGCGGGTGATGAACCTACCGGGGGGGAAGGACGCGGACGAATACCTGAAACAGGCTACCGCCAATGATTACCGCCTCTTGATCGATGAAGCACCCCTCTGGTTAGACTGGCAAATTCAGCAGGTGTTGCAAGCCGGAGATCTGGGGCAAGCGGATCAATTTCAACAGGCCATCCAAGCGATCGTTAAACTACTGGGGAACTTACCGAATACGCCCCTGCGAACCCATTACATCCACCGCTGCGCCGAACTTTTGGGACAGGGGGAAAGCCGCCTCGTATTGCAACTAGAAGAAGATCTGCGGCTTCAGGTGCGGGGTCACCGTTGGCATGGGAAATCCCACCGCTGGGAAAAACCCGGCGATCGGAGTGTGCGGGAACTCGCGGAAGCGAAACTGCTACGGATTTACCTCCACTGTCCAGCGGAGCGAGGAACCATTCGGCAAGCCTTTCAGCAACGGGATCTCAACGGCATTCAGGGACTAGCGGACTTTAAGATTCGGGCGCACCGGATTCTCTGGCTCAAACTCTCCAGCTTGGAAGAAAGCGCTGGGGTCTCCCTCTCAGAATTAAACTTAGTGGCCCTCATTCAGAACACGATCGCAGAGTTTCCGCCAGAAATTGTGCCCAAAGTCGTAGCCTTACTAGAACCGGACGAATTTACCCTCGTGGAGCTAAAACGGCCAACCCTAGGGATTCGAGCCGCCGCCGCCACCTTAGAGCGCTTAGAATGCGAAAAACGCTGTCGTCATTTACTCAATTCTTGGCAATTACAAAGTATTCAATCCATTGAACGGTGCATGATCTTACTGTTAGCAGAAGACTTTGGCGACAGTTTAGATCCCAGCGATCGAATTGAGCAATTGTATGAAGAATTAAACCAAGAAGCCCTCCACTTTCAAAAATTATTTTACGACGAACGACAGTATTTACAAAACCTCGATCGTCAGCGCTGCGCTAGTCAAGAAGATCTAGTGCGCCACTAAGCGATCCGAGTATCAGACCCTACCCCACCCAACAGGATACCGCAACCGAACGATCGTCTAGATTCTAGAGTCTCGATTCTTCTAGGTCAGCTAGGAGTTGATTCAAATGGGCAAGACGATCCATAACATTACCCGAAACACCGCAGTTTTATTCTACAGAACGATCGACTACAATGAAGAAAGTAAAGACGAGGACGAAGTGCCACTGAGGACTGCTGTATTATCCCAAGGAACGAGAAACGATCGTTTTTGAAATTCCTTGGATACTATAATAAAGAACAACTCACACACTAGCCTAACGCACAACATAAAGGAATGTAAAATATGTTTCTAGAAGATTACTTTGATTTTTTAACGGAAAATGATATTCGTATTAAAGGATCGCGTATTGGCATTCAAACAATTTTATATGATTTCATTCATCGGGGTCAAAATCCCCAAGAGATCTGGCAATCATATCCTCAGTTAAGTCTAGAGCAGATTTATGCAACTATATTGTATTATCTGCATAATAAAAAACAAATTGACCAGTATATTTCCAATTGGTTAGATGAGTATCATCAAAGACTGCAAGCACAAAAAGAAAATCCTCATGAAGGAATTATTCGCTTACGCCAATGTGTTCAACAGCAGGGTAGAGATATTGAATCTTATCTGAATTTTCATGCCGATGGAGTTTCTACTTCAAAGAGAAAAAATCAACCAGAGAGTTCAGCATATTCTTCTGCATTAAGTTAATAAATTTGGATCAAGCCTGTATTGATATGATTTTTTACTTGATGGATGAAAATGTAAACCCGCTTTATAAGAGTCAAATTCTTAAAAACTATCTAAATTTAATTGTTTGGGCAGTAGGGGATCCGGGAACTCCCCCTAAAGGTACTCTTGATCCTGAAATTCTTGTTTGGTGTGAAAATCATAGCTTTATTTTAGTAACAAATAATAGAGCCTCAATGCCAACTCATCTAAATGATTATTTGTTGGAAGGTTTTCATGTACATCAAGACCGTATTTCATATTTACCGCTTCTAAGATAGAAGCTTTCTCCAGGAGTTGGTTCAAGTAGGCAAGACGATCGCTCATGGGGGGGTATTAAGAGACGAACACGCCGAGTTTAACCTGAATCAGAGATAGGGAATGAAACCGTTACCATGTTTAGACCAGCACACTCAAGCCAGGATCTTGACCACCACCATAAAGCCTCAGATCGTGCTATCAATCAAAGCTTAAATAGTGCATCAAATCACTGATCTGCTCTCCCGGTAAATTTAACCGTCCTTGAAAATCTACCAAATCCCGAAATGGGCCTCGCTGCTCCCGATCGTTTATTAACTGCTGCACTAGGGCGGGGGTCATACCTGGCAAAGTCAAAAGACGGCTGCTGTCCGTGCGGTTGGGGTTCAGGCGCGGACAGTTGAGGGGAGATTCTGCCTCGTAGTAGGTAAACCGTAGCGCCTCACTGAGGGGAGTAATTTGGGCCGGAGTCCAGCCTAGGGCCGCTGCAATATCTTCAGGGCAATGAAAGGCAACTCCGCCCCGTTGCAGTTGTACCAAAAGCCGCGCTTGGTGAATGGAAAACAGGGGTAAGCGTAACCAATCATCGATCGTTGCGGTGGAGACATCCAAACGGAACCCCAGACGCACCGCCTGATTCAATTCCAAAAGCGATCGAAACCGATAGCGGGGATCCTGCCAGAGGAGCGCTAAGGGCCGATTCGCCAAGAAAGAGGGAGCCTTCAAAATCCGACGGGACAAGGACAACCCTCCTACCATAGCGGCCCCGGAAAGGAGTAAAAGAGCGATCGTGCTAAAGTCCATAAAATGGGGAATGGGGAATAGGGAATAGGGAATAGGGAATAGTTTTGAGTTTTGAGTTTTGAGTTAGGGAATGGGGAATAGGGGCAGGGTTTGCCAATCTGTAATTGCTATTCCCGACCCATAAAATTGCCATGCCTCTACTGCACTCAAGACTCAAAACTTACCACTACCCACTACCCACTTGCCACTCAAAACTCAA
>DALYGI010000193.1:0-7745 GCA_031971595.1 Prochlorotrichaceae cyanobacterium CTOTU29312 | reverse complement strand
TGGATCAAATTAGACTTGGCTTTCTTGAGCATTTTTGCCACCGTAAGTATTATAAAAACTTTAATTTTCCTCTCTGGTTCAATTGCCACTGATTATTAGATAGAGGAGAAACGATCGCGGGTTCAATCAGTTGAAATGGAGCGCCTGAACGAAAGTTATAACAATCAAAGACTGCTTCAATAGTGTTAAGCATATGACTCGTAACTTTAGAGCCTGGACGAGGGACTAAATAAGAATCCTGAACAATATATAAACTAGGATTTGAAGCTTGAGTTACCGTAACTGGAACATTCAAACCCGATCGCCTTTGGTTAAAGCTCTCTTGTGTTTCCGATACGCCAACTCCCTGTAAATTGACAGGACTAGTATTATAAGTTTGAATTAGTTGGTCAATCGGAGACATGGAAACCAGAGGATCCGGAGACACTGAATTAACAAATAATGATTCCGCCTGAGGTTTATCGTAGGGCTGCGTCGAAAGAGTGTTAGGGGCGTTAGATTGCCAAGAAGCAACTGAATGAGTAGTAGTTTGTTGAGAAGGAATCGATTTTTGACCTAAAGTTATTTCTTTCAAATGATCTTGAATTAAAGCGATCGATCTATTTGTTTTTTCCATCTGCCTCTCTAAATTATCAATTTTTTGTTTTAAGTAACCAATTTCACTACGCTCATCCATTTCTTCACCAGGTAAGTCCTGTGCTGCTTCTGGTTTCCATTTTCCTTTTGAAGACAAAAGAGGAAGATGGTATTCTGTTTGCAACGTGGAAAGTAGTTTAGAACTTCTGCGCGATCGACGATGGGAGTGATTTGAACGATCGCTAGTAATTAGGAAGATCACACCAAAAAGACAAATAAGCCCTAATATAATTACCAAAAGAGTTTGCCATGGTCTTAGTCTAAAAGAATCAGAATCTTCTTGTTTTTTTGGTGTTATCTCTGGATCTGGTGGAGTGGGGTGAGGTGGTCTTGAGGGATCTATATCAGGGCTGGTAGTCAATAGATTTTGGATCTCAGCACCTAAATCAGTCTTAAATTGGTTAAAAGTTTCTTCAAATTTTGGAATGACTACAGTATCACTTTCTTGTAACCCCAAGTTCTTCTTAAGTGTACTAAAGTTATCACCTACAAGTCCTGGCTTTATCGGTTCAAGAAATTTAGTTTTAAAATCAGTTAATAAATTGATAGACTTTTCAAACTCTTGACTTGAAGCCGAAGAAGTTTTTAAGCAACTTAGAAGAGCATCGATCGATTCTATTTGTTTTTCAGAATTAACTTGGTCTGGAGGAATAGTAGTATTTTTTACTTCGTCTAAAATTTGGTTTAAAGAGATTTGAACATCATTATATCTAGTCTCAATTTGTGCCTTTAAATTTGGCCAATCTGCTGCTGCACATTCCTGCGAAAACGTTTCAGGAGTAGGAGTCTCAGCGATCGTTTTGGTGGGTAGGGTGGAAACGATCGCTCCAGAGAGGAGGGATAAGATTAATAATTTGCTTGATACTTTTTTAATCGTAGTTTTCAGTTGATTGTTCATGGCTATGGAAGCCTCCCTTAATTTAAAATAATTAAAAGTGTCTTGCATCTATTTGGAAATTCCTGATTTTTGATTAACAGGTAAAGTCATTCCTTGATGTTATCCCCAGAAACCAGGACTCTGAGGATAAACCAACGCTTACTGCAAAACCTAAGACTTAGCCCATTCTTCACCCAAGACCTGAAGCAATGCTTTTAAGCCTAAGATAAAGGGCGGTTCAACCCGCACAGATTCATCATTGTCCTGCCGCATTTTAGTCAGCGTATTTAATAAACGCCGCTGCGTCAATCGCCAGAGGGCTTCGTTATCTGCGGCCTTCAGACTGGGAGTATAAACTGTTTTGGGTAAGGGGGTTACTTCATCGGGATCGAGTTCGTCGATCGCTTTGTGGAAAATGTAGAGAAAGCGTTGTAATTCTGGCAACGTAGGAATGTCAAAATTAGCCACGTTCCCTTTAATGTCAAACCGAGTTTCTGGCCCTAATTCATCCCCATGCAGCTTATATCGCTCTCCAGCAATGAGCACATCTGCTCTTCTCTCTCGCTTATTCAGACCTTTCAAACGGGTATCATTTAAAACTAAACCGCAGGCTACCTCGTCCTTAGGCTTGGGACTTAGGTAAATTTCTACACCAATTTCCTTAAAGCCCCGTTGATCTGGTTCAAAATCGTGATAATCCCGGTTCAGGCTATCCTGAGATAAGGTGAGGGCATCGGGGCAAAGGAACCACGTCCCTTGAGTGAATACCCGAATCAGGACATCTTTCACATCAGAGTGATTGTTAAAGCTGCCCCCCGTTACCAACCAATTCATAAACCGTGACGCATTACCACCCATATAAATTGGGGTAAGTTCTTCTCTGCTGAGTTTCTTTTCTTGATACAGGGTTTTGAGAATAATGCCGACATAGTAAAAGAGTCCGGCATAGCCAATGGTAATGAGACGAATTAAGCCTTGAAATTTGGAGTTTTCGATCAGTAAATCTCGATGATTTTGTAACCAATCATCTGCCTGTAAGCGAAGCCATACATCTAACTTGGCGCTAAAGGTAGTTGCAGATTTAAGCCCACTCCATTTACTGTTGTCTAACAGATGTTCATTGAGAAAGCGCATTTGATCAATACTCAAGAACTGCGAGAAAAGATCGCGCCCTGCCAATTGGACTGAACATTGATGCACTAAGTCATTTTCCTGCCAGATTGAAATGTCGGAAGTTCCACCTCCTACGTCAATACAAGTGGTATGGAGCAAGTCTTGGGAAGGACTACTATCAAAATCGGCAAAGAATTGACCCGTTGCAATACTTTCGGTGCGGAAGCGCTGATCATCGTCCATCCCTGGAATGTCATGACGGATTCCTGTGTTACTCCCCACTTCTTGAGCGATCGTCTTCCATGCGTTGGCATAGCCAATTTTGTCTGCGTTGGAAAAAGCAGAAGGGTAGGAAAAAGACCAGATAATTTCCATCACCCCATCCTCCGCACCGATCGCGGAAAGATAAAGCATTAAATTTTTGAGAAAGCTCCGGTTATATTTAAGATTGTCGATCGACCATTTTAAGTTCGTCTTAATCCAGTCTGAGTCAGGCTTAAATTCTTCCGCATTGTTAGGAATCAGGATGCGTCCATCCAGCATCGGTCGCACGTTTTGAATGTTTTCTGATCTGCCCCGATGGGTTAAAACGGTGGCTAGGGGAAGGGGCTTATCTTGAGGAACAAAGTTTTCGGGCAGGAAGTATTCAAAGAGGACGGGCGATCGGAGTTCAAATTGGCTATCGGTAATCTGTAGGTGTAATTTTTTGATCTTTAAGGGGGTAATTTCTCGATTTCCGCTTTGGCTACCGTTCACATAAATATTGGTAAAGGAGGTACCAAAATCAACCCCTACTTTCCAGGTTTTGGCCAGTTGTCTAACGGGTGGAGAAGGCAGCAAAACCACACCGATATTCATACCACTACTATTTCGGCATTGAATATAACCGGGAAACTCCTCTAAGCGGGCCATAAGGTAATTACCCGCCCCTTCTGTGATGCGTTCCTGTTCCTTGGCCCCTGGAAAGATAACTTGAAAAGTATCGTTGCCAAATTCACCGTCATAGTAGAAGCCGTAGTAGGTTTTCCAAGCTGGACTGGCAAAATTGGGCCAGAGTTCAACCACAGGAATTTCGGAAATCCGTTGCTCGGCTTTAAGGGGATACTCCCGTTGCAGGGATAAATCTTGCTTGGTAATACCATTGGCTGTCACCCCCGTTAGGCGCAGATTTAAGGTAAATCGGACTCCAGGGCCATTATCTACGCTGGTTTGTTGAATCTTGATAGCGCTATTTAACGCTTCGGGGGTTAAATAATTGAGTAATTTTTCGTTAATCGGCAGGATGGGGGTAATGCGCTGACCGTTGTAAATGGGTTGCGGCCCATCGTAGTTGAGGGCAATGCCGCCCAGGAAGGCGTTTTCCTGCTCTAAAAAGCTGACTTTCGGTAAAAATAGCTCGTTGACATCAATCCAATCTACGTCTGTCCACACCAGTTCGCTCCGTTTGAGCTTGGTCAATAAGTCTGGTGTCGCTAAGGTGGTGCCCTGATGTACGGCAATACTGTGGGAACGTACTCCCCATACCTCTGGTAGGCGTGGATCAATAATGATCAGGGGTTTGATCCCTGGCTTTAGGGGTGGGGCGGCTAACTGTACTGCGGAATCCCGTTCCACGACATTTTTCAGGGGTTTATTGATGGCCGTGAGAACCCCTCGGCTAATCTGTACGCCAAAAAAGGAGGGATTATCCGTCAAACTTAAAGGAACATTGGGATTTTGCCGGAGTTGCTGGCTGTACTGAGCCAGGAGTTCCCGAATCCGGTTCACGGCGGCTCTACTCCCCTGACTTGAATCCAGGGTTTGGTGAATATTGTCCAGCCATTTAGCCAGTAGGGCCTGATCCTGTTCGTCTAAGTGAGGAATGGGGGATTCTAAAATGCGTTGATTGGCGTTCCACCAGGGCAGATCGTTCCAGATTCCTTCTTCCGAAGGGGCGACGATCGTACTGGGGGAGGTCATGCCAACAGCGCGATCGTTCCAGGTGAAAACGTACAACTCATGCCAGGGATTCGGACTGGTTTCCAGGGTATAGAGGGCGGTTTCCTGGTAAGCTGGGGCCAGTTTGGCCAGGGCGGTGGCAAACTCCTCTCGATTGAGGGTATTTAAGTTGACAAACCTAGCCCGTAGGGGAAAGGCTCGCATTTCGGCCAGGGCGATGGCCGCTAACATTCCCTGCCACTGCCCGACCATTTTTTGATGGAGGGGATGGCGACTATTCCACAGAGCCATTTCTACGGTGAGGGGACGTGACCACATTGTGGGTACAGCGCTCACGGTTTTAACCTGACCCGGTGCATCGTAGTCCAGACTGGTGGCTACATCGGTAAAAGTTTTACTATATTGAGCGTTCCAAGCTCCGGGTTCGCTAGGAGGAGTGACATCAGAATCAGCTTTGAGCTTAGGCAGTAACAGAAAAGATTGGGGCGTATTGGATGCGGCGTTGGTCATAGGTCTGAAAAAAGTTAGGTGTAATCAAGAGGAGTGCAATAGTTTCTAGTGGACAGCAGGCACGAGATCTTAAACTTTGCAAAGGTCGAAGAGGGTCTTGGCTAGGCCGATCGTTCCCCGGTGATCTTTATTGAGGTTCTGCCCTGTTTGTTCCAGACCGTCTAACAGCGTTTGAATGGTATCCCTTTCCCGAATTTCCTTGGCACGGGGGTCGCTATCCATCAGGCTATTGAGGTAAGTCCCTTTACTACTCCGACTGTTCAGGGCACCGGGCATAAATAGATCCACCCGATCGCCATCTACTTTATGAATCTGATAGAGCCATTGCATAAATTCACTACACCAGTTGGTAATGCTGCTGATGGCATTTTGCTCCTCGGCGTTGCTGAAGTCGGGCAAAAAGTCCTTACTGCCAAAGAGATTGCCTTTGGTTTTATAAAATTTGGGGAACCAGGGAATCTTATTATATTGACTTGTCCCAGATTGGCGAATGGCATTAAATTCCGGCACCAAGTTATCTAGCCAGACATAGGCAAATCGAGTGGTTTGCAACAGCTTTTGACGTACTTCTCCTCGACCCGGTAAGTCTGTCCATTTCAACACCCCTAGGGATCGTCTGCTGACTAAGACAACATTGCGATCGTCCCCTGCATCCGGGGTAGTTAGAAAATCCTTGGCGGCCAAGGCGGCATAAAGTTCCAAAAAATGAGGATCATTCTTTTGGGTGTTTTTACCCAAACTGAAGTTAAAGGTAGAGCGGTTTTCATTGCCCAGGAGGTATACCTGATCAAAGGTTCCCTCCGCCTGCTTGGTGTAATAACGTAGGGCTGCTTCCGTATTAATCAGAAAATTCTCCGATCGGGCAAACACTTCCCCCTCTTGAACCTCACTCCCCTGGGCTGCAAACTGAAAATAGGGCAGCATAAACACCGCGCCAATTTTGATCCGATTTCGCTGTCCTTCTCGCGTCACCTTTTCACTCAGCAATTTGCCAATGGTAGGGAGGCCCGATGCTCCCGTGCCGCCAAAAATAGAACCACACAAGAGAATGCGAACTTGGCGGCCAGCAGTGGCTTCCTGCTGAATTTCACCGATCACACTAGCCCAGGGCTTTTCATTAAAACGATCGAGGTCGATCTGGCTCATAATCGCAGCACCAATGGCGGGACGACCCCGGAAACCTACCTGTAGATCGGTTTTTTGTTCTTCCGGGGTGTACAACACATCAAATAAATCCGCCAGTTCGGGGTGTTGTTGACGCATACTGATATGGCCAAAAAAGGAATTTAAGCGCTTTTCATCCGCCTGGGTGCCAAAGGGTGACCACAAATCGTAGGATTTCACCTCCGTTTTTAGCCAGTTCGTTGCCTGGCTGGTGCTATTAATCACCTGTTGACAAGCTGTGTAAGTACTTAAAGTCTGACGCGATCGTTCCAAATTCCCATTAGACTCGTCCGCATCGACAAAGAGAATTTTAAGGGTTTTTACAGGGAAAACCCCCGTCGCCGCGAGGTGAATAATCGCCTCTAAACATTTTGAGCCAGTGCCACCAATACCAATGACATAGAGACTTGCTTGGACAGGAGGAGTTGTACTAACCATAATCTCAAACCTATTCGGGGAAAAACAATGACAAAGGTATCAATTAAAACAAATCACGGAAGAACGCTCCACCAGGAGGAATTCGCTTGAACATTCCTGATGTGCTGGTAGAGGTTGGTAACCAGTAAAGCAGAAGGGCATCTAATATAAAGAAAACAGTCAAGGAATAGAGAGCGCCCTTGCTATATAACGCCAATGCGACCAAAATACCGACGAGTGGAATTAAGCCAATAAGCCACCAAGTAACTTGCCATCCCAAAACCTCTTGGGCTGTTTGAACTTTGGCGCTCAGGGTGAGGGCAACCCAGAGGATCGTGGCAAATAGGGCAGTACCAAATACAATGCTAGCCGCAGGAATATAGGCCGTTTCTAACCACTGAGTGGTTGTTTTCCCTAGAGGTAGATCGACGAGAATAATTTGAGCATTATAAATTTGCGGTTGTCCTAAAAACATTAATAAGCCGCTGGCTACCGTAATAACAACAATACGTGCAATTTCTCCAGGGAGCATGGTGGATCCTCAATAAACTTGCAAAAGAGAGAGAATGATCAGAGTCCATGAGAGCATGGATCCCATCCCCAGAATGCGTTGTGGGATGTGCTGCCCCTGATGAACGGGTTGACAGGGTGAGACCATCCCGATCCTTAGGAGTGCTACTTGTAGGGATCCACGTTTAACATTTTTATCTTGGGTCAATTCTACAGCATCCTTGTCTTCCAAGGCTATACCTTATTAAGGTTGTGGATACTCAATTTCCCGTACTCGCTTTCTGTATTTGATGTAAATTTTCAGGTATGATGGGCTTGTCAGTGGTTAAGAACCAACCCTGTATCATCTACTTGGTGTCTTCTGTGCAGTATTCCCCTTCTGTTCGATCGTTGCCGATCGTTATTGGTCTGTTTCTGGGGCTAACGAGTTGTAATCTTGTTCCTCAGAAAATCAATCTGACACAACCTCCTTTTAATTGTCCCCCGGTTTCTACCGCTTCCCCCGCCAGCGACTTGCCCAGCGATAGCTTACCCCTTGACATTGAGATTCATGTGGATGGTAGTGGGTCTATGCTGGGGT
>DALYGI010000192.1:5848-7800 GCA_031971595.1 Prochlorotrichaceae cyanobacterium CTOTU29312 | reverse complement strand
TTCATGATCCCTATGGTACTCGCCATGGCTCTAGTAATTCTTACGATGTTGGTGTGGGAGGCGAATACGATCGTTATAGCAACTCTGTGATGCAAGAGATTTTCTGGGATCAGGGAAGTGAGGCCGGTTGGGGACGGATTGTGACGAGTGTTAAGGGCGAACCCACGGGATTAGCTTCGGGATTATAAAGGGATTATCAAAAGAGTTAGTTTGAAGGGGGAGATAGATTTGATTTCCCCCTTTTCATTTGTCTGAAAGGGTTTTACTGCAAGGGGTTAACTGGGGGGAAAGAGTAAGACGGGATGCCAACTGTGCCTCAGGATTTCCTTACCGAAGGATGGTACAGACCAGTCTAGCAATCCTTCTCCTCGATGGTAGGTTACGCCGATCGCGCTGATGTTGTAAGGACTGAGTAGTTTGAGCAGATCCCGTAAGTCTCCGGCATAGACTTGGGTTTCGATGGTGAGGGGGTAGGGACTTAGGCGCTGTTTGAGTTCTTGGAGTTGAGCGTCTGCCTCCTGTACTTTATGATCGTTAGGCATCCGACGCAATTTTGGGGGAACGATCGCCACTAGCCAACATTTTGCGAGGTGAGGGATGGGTTGGCGATCGAGGAGGTGCTTTAAGTGCTCGACTAATGTGTGTCCTGTGGATAGGCTGTCGAAGGGAATTAAGATTTCCCGGAGGAGGTTTTGGCAACGGAGGGTGAGTTCGTCATGGCGATAGACCTGGATGAGCGGGGGACGCAAGGTGAGTATGGGTAGGTTGCAACGCTGGGACACCGCAGCAGTGGTACTGCCAAAGAGTTTTTCGGTCAGAAAGTTGCGGGTTGTGGCTCCTAAAATTAAGGCTTCTGCCTGCTCCTGCGCTGCGATCGTGGGGATCCATTCGCTGGGAGTCCCGGACAGGACTTTCACCTTGACCTCCACCGGGCAGGGTGAGGAGGCTGGGGTGTAGGTCAATTGTGCCTTGGCCAGGGCTAGGGCTGTTTCATTTTCATGGGGAATGTCACCGTCTTGGGAAAATGGTACACAGTGAAGGAAGGTCAGATGCTCGATCCCAATAGGTTGTAGGGCGGAAACTTGTGAGATGAAGCGCTGTAAACCATCCGTTAAATCTGTACAAACTAAAATGCGGCGGAACATAACGGTTGAGGGGGTGAAGAAGCTAATACTCCAATCTAGCATATTGGTTTCTGACCGCTGGGGGATGGTAGCCCTCTAGCCTTCTTGGAATTTTCCTTTCTGCGATCCCTTTAAATGTTTTAGGATGGGAGGGTAACTTTAGTGCGTACTTATTTCCCAAGCCCCATGGATTCAGCTTTTTCCCCCTTGTTAGATACCCTGTCTAGTACGTTGAATTTGTACGCTTTATTGCTCATTGTACGAGTGTTGCTGACTTGGTTTCCCACTATCGATTGGTATAATCAGCCTTTTGCGTTTCTGAGCCAAGTAACGGATCCCTATCTAAATCTGTTTCGATCGCTGCTGCCTCCTTTGGGAGGAATCGACTTCTCACCGATCGTTGCCATCTTTGTGCTTCAGGCGGTGGCGGGAATTTTGCCCTAGGGAGTGTGGGGAATGCTTCAGAATACCGAGGTCTGCTTTGAGCCTGTGGTTTTTAGGGGCTTGAGTGCTTTAGTAGTAATCGACCTCGGCTTGAGGTAAGGGCATTTCAAAATTGGAGGCATCGTATAAGTAGCGAACCGCTTCTTCTTCGAGGCGATGGATGTGATAGGCCTCAATGTTGTTGCTGTTCCGCAGAGCAGCGAGGTAGCCATCTAGATAGAGGCGCAGATCATCGAAACGATAGCCCCGATCCCAGAGGGAAGCCATGGCATCGGTTAGTTTTTGGTAGTGACGAATGGTTAGCGGATCCTGTAGCATTGGCTCAAGTGGTTACAACCGAATGCTTTCATCATATCGGTTTTGTCCTGTTTTGAGCAAAATTGC
>DALYGI010000192.1:0-5748 GCA_031971595.1 Prochlorotrichaceae cyanobacterium CTOTU29312 | reverse complement strand
AGTTTAATAACGTTTGTTAAGGTTACGGGTCGTGTGTCCTAAACAGGGCAAAATAGGGATGAGGGCTGAACCTTACCGATCGTTCCCGGAGGTGAGAATCCGCACTGGTTGGACTGGCTGGCGGGACTTGCGGGGGGATCGGGAGGTGTGGGCTCCCTGTTGTTTAGTTATTTAATTGTTTTGTAGGTGGGCTTATGTTTAAGACCATCCTCTTCCCTATCGATAGCAGTCGAGAGTCGCGGGAAGCTGCTGATGTGGTGGTACAAGTGGCACAGATCCATCAATGTAAGTCTTTGACGTTGCTTTCAGTGGTGGAGGATTCTGAATCGAGTCATTCGCCGGGAATGTCTTCCCATGAAGCGATCGTTGAACTGTTGGATACGGCTAAAGGACTTTTAGAGGCCCAGGGGTTAGCTGTCCAAACCCTAGAGCGATCGGGAAAACCTGGTTTTGTCATCTGCGATGTGGCGGATGAGTTACAGGCGGATCTGATTATTATGGGCTGTCGGGGGGTAGGACTAACGGAGGAAGGAGTGTCCGATAGTGTGGCCAACCGTGTCATTAATCTTGCCCCTTGTCCGGTGTTGATTGTGCCTTAGTCCGTACCTTGGGCTTTTGGGATAAAACGAGCCAAATGGTTAAGACCCCTAGCCCTAGCAATCCGGCCAGGGGATTACCATCCACACCCGTAATCCAGGGGGAAAGGTTAGGGGTGGAACTGACTAGGTTTCCTACTTTTAAGATGTAGTATCCCCACACAAGACCACTATGAATCCCCATGGATTTGCCTAGATGCTGCCGTTTGGCATGGGCGAGAATGAGCCCTAAAAGCAGCAATCCCGGAAATTGGGGGAGGGTTCGTAAAATTTCAGCCCAGGGTTTGAGAAAGTGTAAGACGGCAAAAATACTACTGCTAACGATCGCAGCGGCGGAATAACCGTAGTCCTGTTGGAGTTCCGACAAGAGCCAGCCGCGAAAGCATAATTCTTCTGCAAAGCCAATACCGAGGGCCACCCCAAAGCCTTCGAGGACAATCTGGCCAAAATTCGCCGTTGGGGCAATCCAGGTGACCCAGCCGAGGATTCCCTGAAGACCATACAGCCCTAGAACCACCGCAACTCCTTTGCCCCAGCCCTCTAACCAGGGGCGAGGAAGGGTCTTGAGGGTGAAGCCATACTGCTCTAGGGGGAACGATCGCTGGGCAATCCTGGTTCCCCAAGCTCGCAGGACAAGGATAAAGAGCCCATAGGCCAAGCCCAACCCTAAAATACTCTGCCAGTCTGGATCCGTTACCCCAGTGAGGATCGGGATGCCGAGGGGTAACCACAGCACAACCACCACACCTAGCATCAGGAGCAGGCGGGCGGGGGCTGGAAGGGTGGCCAGGGCATGAAGTTTCAAGGGGGGCACGAAGGTGTTTAGCGTTTAGGCATTATGAGCACGGGCTACTGATTGTGACTCAGGATTCATGATTACCATGGGCTGCTAATGAGCGTAAATCCTGCCCAGAAAAAGGGGTGAGAAAACTCCACTTGTCCCGTTAAATTGAGGCTAGAGGGAACAGAAACTTCACCTCTGGAAAGGACTAAACGATCGCTTTGGACTTGGGATTCTTTGCGGAGCAGTCTGAGTTGGGCTTGGCGCAGAGCTTCGGCCTTGGTGGGGGCGTTTTGTAATTGTTGGTAAAATTCGCTCATCAGAACCAAGGTTCCCGCATCGCTCACCGACCACAGACTGGCTAAGGCGGACTTCACCCCCGCATTTAAGGCTAACCCGGCAAACCCCATTTCCGCTTCATTGTTCCCCACCGCTGTTTCGCAGGCACTCAGGACTAACAAATCCAAGGGGGGACGATTCCAGGGCAGGGTAGCCATTTCATTAAGACGAAGGCGACGATCCCAAAACTGAATATAGGAATTGTGGGGGGTGCCGGGGTGGAAACTGGCGTGGGTGGCCAGGTGAACCACGTTAAAGGGGGCATAGTCTTGATTGGCTTGGCGAAGCTGCTGCTCTAGGTTGGCAACGGTAAACTCTTGATTGAGAAACGATCGCTCTGTTTGAAAACTGTTGAGGATATTCTCTAATTCCAGGGGGACAGCGGGCAGGGGAGCCTGTTCCTCAAACTCTGAAGCGCCCATGGCTAAAATGTTACGGCGTTGGGAGGGGGGAGTGTAATCGTGATCGACGAGATTAAATGCGGGGATGGTGGTGACACTATACTTTTCAATTAAAAATTGCTCCCCATCATAGAGTGCCCCTAGGGGAAGGCCCCGCATACCGGCCCATAGACACACCAAAAGGCTATCGATGCCCCTGGGTTCTAAAAATTCCGCTTCAAAGGGTTCAATCAGCCATTGGTGCAGCCGTTCTCCAATGGTTAGATGGCGCTTAGAAAAGGGATCCATGATTTCGCGCCGAAACAACTGCGCCGCAGATCGGATTGTGGCGGGGGACACCTCTGGCAAATCCCGAACGATCGGTGCCTCCCCTGGTGTAATTAAAACCAGGTGTAAAAACTCTGATCGGGGTTGTACCCACAGTACCGCTGCCCGTTGGCCGGTTTCCTGTTCCATCCGGGCTAGGGTCACGGCAATCTCGGCGGGGGATTGGGAGACTTCCGCTAGCTCCCGGTTAAAGTAGGTTTCATAGGTCTTTTCCTGCTCCCGCTCCATCCCTAAAATTTTTTCTGAGAGGTCTGCACTCACTTCTGGGGCACGAATGATAGCACCGAGGGCAGGAGAGAGGTCAGACAGGAGTAGGATACTGACCCCTAAAGCTGTGAGGGGTTTGAGCGATGCCAGGGAAAAGGTCATAGGTGCAGGGGAATGATTACATGATCAAGTATTCAACCGGAGTGAGGATCATCCGTCCACTGGACTTTCCTTACCAGGTGCGGGGGGTGAAAGTGCTGTCGGTGCTGATATAAACGCTATTTCCAGATTGTTCAATAATAAATAAGCCCTGATTTTCTGCGTAGTGATTCACATCCCCATCAATCTCGATCGCTGCCATTGCGCCATAGAGTTGATGTGCCCATTCATCGCTTTATTGGTTTTAGCGGCAATAGTTTCGGTCTTGGCAATGCGACGATCGTATTCTGCCCTAGACTCGGCCATCTCTCGCTCAAACTGTGCCCAGTATGGCGGATGAGGCAGGGTTTTTCCTTTGCCGATCGCATCACGGATCAAGCGATGGGGTGATCCCATGCTGAAACAAATGTTCGATTTTGTGGGTTGGTATCCTCCAACCTCTTCCTAGTCCCCAGACCCGCCACTGGATTGAAACAGATCGCTAGCACTGGTCTGGAGCGAGTCGAAAAAGAGAATAAACCCTAAAGTATCCCGGAAGGGCTGGGTAAACCGATTGAGGAGGGTGGAAATCTGGGTGACTAAATTCCGTCCCACCACGATCACATCGTTATCCTGTAGGGGTAGATTGGCTTCGGGATTGCCCAAGAGAACTTGTCTGCCATTGACATTGGTTTTGACCGCTTTGCTGGTTTTGGGGTCGTAGCGGATCAAGGCGATCGAGTTGATGTTGGCCCGATCGAGGGGGATACCGTTTAAAGCATCTCGGAAGTAGCTCCCGGCGGGTAAACTGAGGGTGCCAATGCCATTGGAGGCGTAGCTCAACATCCGCACACTAATGGTCGGTTTGGCGAGGGTGGAAATGGCAACCAAGCGGCGATCGTAGTTGGGATCGTCTAAGGAGGGTAATTCTGGCAACATCACCACATCCCCATCTTCTAGGCGTTGGTTGGGAAGGGGTTGGCCAACTTTGAGGGGGGTATAGAGATCGAGGGTTTGGGATAGCACCTGGCCATCCACCAAAGTCCGCCGAACCTCTACCCTACGCAGATCCGCACTGGCTAAGCTGCCCCCGGCTACGATCAGGGCATCGGAAAGCCTGGGATTGGCCAGGGGATAAAAACCTGGTCGGGCCACGGAGCCCACGACGGTCACCTGGACGGGACGCTGGGACACCAAGGACAGGGAAAACTGAGGATCGACAATGTAGCGATCGAGGGCTTGACGAATGCGCTCTTGAGCTTCCCCTAGGGTTAAACCTTCTAAGGAGATTTCATTCACCAACGGCAAAACGATCGCCCCTTCTGGGTTAATGGGGCCTTGAAAATTAAAATCGGGGAAACGGGCCACGGTGATTAACAGCACATCATTGGGGCCGAGGCGGTAGCGTTTTAAGCGCTCCGTGGTTTGTGCGGCATCAGGAGCCTGGGTAGAGCCCTCTTCCGTAGAATCCGTGGTGCCATCTGGTTTGGGGCTAATTTCCTGCTGAATCAGTTGTAACAGTTCGGGAATGCTCAGGTTCTCATAGGGATTGAAGGACTCCCCTAAGGACTGATCTAGAGATTGGTCTGGGGACTGATCTAGGGATTGATCTGAGAACTGGTCTAGGGATTCCCCTAAGCGAGGGTCTTGGGACGATTGAGCCCACACCCCTGGACACCCCCCCCACACCCCAGCGATCGTTGCGAATAGGGCAATAACCTTGACGGAAATCAATCGAGTCGAAATCCACCGAGGGGGAAGGGTAACGCTGACCGGAGAACTGACCGTCATAGCAAGAGCGTCGGGAAGGATAAGGGGGGACGGGATGAGGATAACGCAGGAAACGAGTTTTCGTAGATTAAATCAGCTAAATCAGCAATTAATCAGCCCCAGTCAACGAGACCAGTCAACCCGTCAGACCTAGCGCAGTTGCTCATTTTGCAATGCTTCTAAAGCCCGCTGGGCAGCAATTTGTACGCGGGGCTGGGCTAAGAGGGGGGCCGCATCCTTCAAAATACGCTCTCCCCAAAGTTGATCCGCCAGAAACTCTAGATTGCCATAGCGGCCATCAATGCGTAGGGCTGCTTCTGCCTGGTCAATGGCCAGGGTGCTGTTACCTTTTTGATAATTTGCCACCGCAATGGCCAGTTGAGGTTCCGTAACCTGATCATTAATGGCAACGGCGGCAGTCCAGCTTGCTAGGGCTCCATCACTGTTGCCCTGTTCGTATTGCACCAGACCGATGTTGTTAATGGCTTCCCAAAAATCTTCCCTCAGATCCACCGCCTTTTGGTAGGTGCTAACCGCCTCTGGATAGCGCTTGAGCATATAGTAGGCGTTACCTAGGTCAAAAAACGCTTCGGGAACATCCGGTTTCAGCGCAATGTAGGCTTCGTGATACTCAGCGGATTTGAGATAGTCCTGTTCCCGAAAATAAACCGTACCAAAGGCCGCCAGGATCGCGGGCTCCTCCGGTGCAATCTCTTGGGCTTTTTCCAATGCGCCGATCGCTGCTTGGGGACGATCGGTTCTAATGTACAAATCCGCAACTAAACCCCAGGCTTCGTATTGATCGGGTACTAATTCTGTGGCCAGTTCTGCCCGACGCAGGGCTTCATCATATTCATCAAACTGCACCAACTGAACCGCTTGGCGTAGGAGGCTTTCTCCATCCTGACGCAATTCCACCAAGTCCACCGTGGGGGTATGGGGCACTAACGCGATCGCTGGGGGGGTGAGGGTAACGAGCAAGGCCGAGCCTAACAAGGCCGGGCTTAAGAACGTCGAGCTAAAGATCGTGGAACCCAGAACCGTGGAACCCAGAACTGTGGATCGCTGGAGGACAGGAGCCCAAAACTCCGAACGAGTGAATTTGGAACACATAAACATTAGGGTTTCTACCTCCGCAGTTTTACGGGTAGTTGTTGCCGATTTTTTGTCCACTGATCTTATCACTGAT
>DALYGI010000191.1:0-7874 GCA_031971595.1 Prochlorotrichaceae cyanobacterium CTOTU29312 | reverse complement strand
GGATGGAGAGCGATCGTTTTTTATGACTGAATACTCCGAAGAGCGATCGGGTTGGGATATGGGAAGAGGTGCGGGGAGCGATCGGTGTAGGGGTGGAGTAGCGATCGTTCTTCTCAAAAAAAGCTATAATTTTGGAAGCGATCGTTTGGGCATAACCAGGAACGATCGTAATTTTGTGACAGGTTTGGAAGCGATCGTATCTAGAGAAGGCGATCACACTGGACTGATCCTGTGACAGATTATATTTTAATATAGAGAAAACTGTTTCCACAACTGAGAGGTGAAGACATTGTGAAATTTGAGTATGATCTAAATAAGAGTAGGCAAAACCAACTCAAGCATGGTTTAAGTTTTGAAGAAGCCCAGGTACTTTGGCAAGGCTTTAACAGAATTGAAATCTCAGCTAAATCTGTTGATGAGCCACGATTTATGATCATATCAAAATTCCAAGAAAAACATTGGTCAGCAATTATTACCTACCGAGATCAAACCATCCGAATTATCTCTGTAAGATGTTCTAAAGAAAGTGAGGTTAAACTCTATGAAGGCTGAAGAAATCGATCTAAAGTTTGATAATGATGAAGAAGTTTTAGAGTATTTTGACTTATCTACACTAAAACGCCCTGGATTAGAAAAAAGTTTAATTGAAATTGACTTTCCTCAATGGATGTTGAATGCTTTGGAACAGGAAGCAATGCTTTTAGGCGTTGATCGTAATGCTGTTATTAAGTTTTGGATTGCAGAAAGATTAAGAGTGATTACGCCCTAGCTCCGAGTGGCGATCGTTGCTCTTGTAGGGTGCGTTAATGCAATGTAACGCACTATGAAATCCGCACATTAAGCTACCACAAGCGATCGTTTCTGTTGACTTGATAAAGGGCGATCGTTCTTCAAAAAGTTATTATAATTGGGTAGGAGCGATCGTTTTTGTATAACCAAGAACGATCGTAATTCATGCAGTTAGTCTAGGAAAGTCAGTACGCCGAGCAGCAAAAATTAAACAAGCCTGAATGTCTAAAAGCTCTAAATCAGGAAAATCATCTAAGATTTCAGCAAAGCTAACATTTTCGGCTAGCATTTCTAGAATATCAGCTACACGAATCCTCATCCCTCGAATACAAGGACGACCACCACACTGCCCAGGAGTTTGTGTAATTCTACTTAATAGAGTAGTTGTCAAGTTCATACCATGATTGATTTTTGTCTAGATTGCATTCATTTTATCCCATTAAATGATTTTCCACAAATCCGTGCGTTACGCTAACGCTAACACACGCTACAGTTCATGATTTATAACCCGATCATTTTTATTACTGAATCGCTTTTTACAAACACCGATCGCCGTCAGGAGGATGCCAACCCCCTCTCAGCCACAACTCTCTGACACGGACAATAAATCTGTCATTATGGCGATCATCATTGAGATCTAATCGGTGGCAAGTTGCACGACCGATTGCAGTTATACCAGCAATTTGTAATCTATCAAGTGACCAAGCATAATGCTCTGACCATTGCTGTTGACGCGGGTTAAAAAGATTTACTTCCCGTTTTGTCTGAGGATCGATTCCAGTCATAAAGTTGTAGCGCCGACTATTGCATCGAGAACAAGCAAGCGCTAGATTATCTACCTCGTCTGTACCGCCCAAAGATTGAGGTATAAGGTGTTCCATTGTAAAGCGATCGCTATTTAAATACTCTGGTGAATGGCAGTATTCACAAAGACTTCGGGCGCGTTCTCGGACAAATTTTCTAGTTTGAGAGGACACCATGAAGCTTTTTCGGCAATTTGGGCATTAATCAAAGTAAAAATGCGGGATAGTTCATGAATCCCTTCAAGTTCGGCTACTTGTTCATTCGTGAGAGTGTTCACTTTTCTACATTCCAGAAGCATTTCTAATCGCTCTTGTAAATGATCGGAAAGATGAAACAAAAAAACATTACCTAAAGGGACAATATTCATACCTATAGGTATAAGTGATGATGGTTGCACCATTGTTTGGGTAATCATTTCTCACCTCACTTTTAAATTTTTTCCTAAGAATCTTAATATCTAGTATAACACAATAGGCTTAAAGTTTCTAGTTCGGCAAGGGTGCGTTAATGCGACCGCTAATCAGGATCGGTTGGCGTTATGTTTTGGGGGGATTGGGGAAGCGATCGTTCTTCAGTGCGATCGTCTCGCGGTAGGTTGGATTAAGGTACGAGACCCAAAAAGCTCAAGCTTATTAGGGTTTAAGAGCGATCGTTTTTGGGGTATGAATGACCACCAATTGAATGGATGAAACCGATGAAATAAACCTAGATTTTCTAATCCACTTCACCTTCCTTGAGGGCTGCTACTGCTGCTTCCAAAGCGATCGCTACGTGAGTCCAGTGGGTGCCGCCCTGACAAAAGACCACGTAGGGTTCCCGGAGGGGGCCGTCGGCGGAAAATTCGGAGGTACTGCCGTCAATGAAGGTGCCCCCGGCCATTACCAGTTCGCTCTCGTAACCGGGCATGGCGGCGGGGACGGGATCTAGATAGGAGCCGATGGGGGAATAGGTTTGAATGGCTCGGCAAAAGGTTTTGATTTTCTCTGGGGATCCCAGTTGAATGGCTTGGATGGTGTCTCGACGGGGCGATCGGGGGGGGGGATTGACGGGATAGCCTAAGTCCGCCATGACTTGGGCCACTAAGTGGTTTCCTTTGAGGGTTTCCCCGACCATTTGGGGCGCTAAAAATAGACCTTGAAACAGGAGACGATTTTGATCGAAGGTGGCTCCGCCCGCACTGCCAATGCCGGGAGCCGTGAGCCGACACAGGGCTTTTTCTACCCATTCCCGACGGCCGGCCACATATCCCCCGGCCACGGCGATCGTTCCGCCGGGGTTTTTAATGAGGGATCCGGCCATGAGATCGGCCCCTACCGCTGTGGGCTCCCGATCGCTGACAAATTCCCCATAGCAGTTATCTACAAAGCAGACGGTTTCAGGGTTCTGCTGTTTGACGCTCTGGACAATGCGCTCAATTTCTTCTAGGGCTAAACTCGATCGCCAGGCGTAACCACAGGAGCGCTGAATTAACACCATACGGGTTTGGGGCCGGATGGCGGTAGCCAATGCCTCCCAATCGATCGTGCCCTGGGGGGTTAGGCTGAGTTCCCGATAGGTCACCCCCCACTCTTGGAGGGATCCCTGGCCCGGTTCCCGCAGGCCAATCACCTCTTCCAGGGTATCGTAGGGGGCTCCGGCCACCGCTAGCAGTTCGTCCCCCGGTCGTAATACTCCGTAGAGGCAGGCGGCGATGGCATGGGTTCCCGACACAAACTGCACCCGCACCGCTGCGGCTTCTGCCCCCATTACCTGAGCAAAGACCTGATCCAACACTTCCCGGCCTAAGTCGCCGTGGCCATAGCCGGTCATGCTGGCAAAATGGTGAACGCCCACCCGATGATCCCGGAAGGCTTGCAGCACTTTGCGGAGATTGATTTGGATTAAACGATCGATTTCTTCGTAGAGATCCACGAGGCTCGATCGGGCCTGATCAATGGCAGTCAATGGCATAGGTTGGCATTCGTAATGGTGTCTACGGGGTTCAGCCAGGGAGATTCTAGGGGAGATTCCAAGGAGCCTGTTTTAACCGCCCTTCACGATCGCTCCGAAGTCTGCCAGTACCCGGCCCTGGTTGCGGAGTATGCCCAACAGGTTAAGGCGGTTTTCCCGAATGAGGGGGTCGGAGTCCATGACCATGACGCTGTTTTCACCGTCGAAGAAGTCCCGCACGGTGGGGGCTAGGGCGATTAATCCGGTGACGAGTCGATCGTATTCTTGGCTGGTTTGAGCGATCTGGGTTTCCGGGAGCAGTTGAATCAGGGCTTGATAGAGGGCTTGCTCGGTGGGTTGTTGGAAGCGATCGGGGTGGATTAAGCCTACGGGATCTAGGGTTTGATAGTCTAGGCTGCCTTGCTGGGCTAGGCGGGCGGCGCGGTTCAGGGTTTCATAGAGCAGGTCTAATTCGCCGCTGTGCCGCAGGGCGTGCAGGCGTTGGGCACGGGCCAGCACGTCGATGGGATGCTGTAAGGCTCGATCGCTATAGATGGGGTCGTTTTCCCCTAGGACAGCGTTCACCAGATCATAGTCGATGCCCTGTTCTTCCTGGAGAAGGGTACGCAACCGTTGCAAAAAGAAGTCCGTCAAAAGCGATTCTAGGGACTGGGCGGTGGTGGTTCCGGCTTCGGTTTTGAGGGTGGGGAAGCGGTGAACAAAGGATGCGGTCAGGGTGTGGAGCAGATCGTGCAGGTTCAGGGGCAGGTGGGCGGCCCAGAGGATATTAACTACGCCGTTGGCGGCCCGTCGCAGGGCAAAGGGATCGGATGAGCCACTGGGCAGCAGCCCCAAGCCGAAAATACACACCAGGGTATCGAGACGATCGGCAATGCCCGCCACTTGACCCGCTAGGGTTTGGGGTAGGTCATCCCCTGCACCACGGGGCAGGTAATGTTCGCGGATGGCGGTGGCCACTTCCGGGTCTTCCTGACCCACGAGGGCGTATTTCTGCCCCATCACCCCTTGCAATTCCGGGAACTCAAAGACCATTTGGCTAACCAGATCCGCCTTGCAGAGGAGGGCCGCCCGTTGAATTTTAGTCGCCTCCGACTCCGTACACTGAAGTTGAGCCACGATCGCCCTGGCCCCGTCCACAATACGATCGACCTTGAGGCGCAGGGATCCCAATGCTTCTTGAAAAGTGACGGTTTCCAACTGGGGCAAAAAGGCTTCTAGGGGCTGCTTACAATCCGCCTTGTAGAAAAACTCCCCATCCGCCAGCCGAGCCCGAATCACCCGCCCATTCCCCGCCGCGATCGCCGCTGCTTTAGCCGGATCCCCATTGGACAGGGTAATAAACTGGGGAAACAGACTCTCCGCCGCCGCCGTACAGGCCGCATCCGCCGGAGCCTGGGGCTTACGAATGGGAAAATAGCGCTGGTGAGCAATCATCACCGTGGTAATCACCTCTGGGGGCAATTTCAAAAACTCCGGTTCAAAATCCCCCACCACCGCCGTGGGCCATTCCACCAATTGGGTGACCTCCGCCAGCAGGTCTTCCGGGATTTCCGCCACACCCCCCACCTGGGTCGCCGCTGCGATCACCTGTTGGCGAATCTGCTCCCGCCGCTGCTCCCCATCCACCAGCACAAAAGCTTTTTTCAGGGTTTCCGCATAGTCCCCCGCCTGGGCGATCGTCACGGGCCCTGGATGCAAAACCCGATGGCCCTGGGACAGCCGATCGCTGTGAACCGTAAGGGATCCATCCGTCAACCCCAAAGGTAAAATCCGATCGTCAATTAAACTCACCAGCCAGCGAATGGGCCGGGAGAACCGCAGATCCCCATCTCCCCAACGCATAAACCGCTTCCCTTCCAGCCCCAAAATCCACTGGGGTACCCGTTCCGCCAAAATCTCCTCCAGGGATCGGCCGGGAATTTGCTTTTGGACAAAAATAAAATCCCCCTTCTCCGTGGGTCGAACTTCAAAATCCTCAACCTTAACCCCCTGCTTCTGGGCAAAGCCCTCCGCTGCGCGGGTTGGTTGGCCATCCTTAAACGCCGCCTGAGCCGGAGGCCCCTTAATTTCCTCCACCCGATCCGCCTGACGATCGGGCAACCCCTCCAAAACGATCGCCAAGCGTCGGGGCGTGCCATAAAACTTGAAATGACCAGGCACCAACTCCGCCGCCGCCAAATCCGCCGGAACCCGTCGTTGCCACTGTTCCAAAGCACTATCCACAAACTGGGCCGGTAATTCCTCAACCCCCACTTCCAACAAAAAAGTTGCCATAACCCTTGAAATCGCCCGACTGAAGACCCCCCCATTTTAAGGGCTAAGGGGCCGGGACGATCGGCAAGATTGCGGTGACAGACTCCCGCCCCCTGATAGGATTGAGATCTGTTCCCCAGACAAGCATGAAGGTATGAAAGCAGAACTAACCGTTATCATTGAGCCTGCCAGTGAGGGAGGATATTGGGGCATTTGCCCAGAAGTACCCGGTGCCAATGGCCAAGGGGAAACGATCGAGGAAACCAAGGCCAGTCTGAAAGCGGCTATTCAGTTAATCCTGAACGATCGTTTAGAAGACTTTAAACGCGGCTTAGGATCGTGAATTAAATAAACCGGAAAGTTCAGGATTAAACCACAGAGGCACAAAGAACACAAAGGCGTTCCTCTGAAGCGATCGAGGAAATCATTACTATTTCATAAAACGTAAAAACGATCATTCCTAACCCCTAACCAACTCCAAACTCCAAACTACCCTATTCCCTATTCCCTATCCCCTATTCCCTATCCCCAAAATGTTTTCTCTTCTTCCCCTCAACTTGCAGGTATTAAACGATCGTCGTCAACGCTTGTCTGATGCTTTTCCCCAGCCGGTGGTGCTGTGGGCGGGTAGACCTCCGGCCCGGAATTTTGCGGCGAATACTTATCCTTTTCGGGCCAGTAGTCACTTTTTATACTTTGCGGGTTTACCCCTGGAAGGAGCCGCGATCCGCCTCTACCAAGGGGAATTAGAACTGTACTGGGATGAACCCCCATCCAAAGCAGCCCTTTGGCAAACCCTACCCCCCAGCCGCGCCACGATCGCTTCTCATATCGGAGCCACGGCCCACTATCCCCTAACGGAATTGCCCCACCGCGCTACAGGAGCCGCTAGCCTGCCCCATTTAGACCCCCGCACAGCACAGGAGCAACTAAACTGCCTCGATCGTCCTGTCAGCCTCAGCCAAGCCTCAATCTCCCCCTCCTCGGAGGAGACCGGGGTGGGTTCCCTCGATCGATCCCTAGCCGAAGCGATCGTTCATCTGCGGCTTTGTCACGACTCCTTTGGTCTGGAACATATCCGCCACGCCCTGACCGTAACGATCGCTGCCCATGAAGCAGGAATGCGACGTAGCCGAACCGCACAAACAGAAGCCCAAGTCCGCTGGGCCATGGAAGGAGTAATCGGAGAGCATCACTGCACCTGTGCCTATGGCAGCATCGTCACCACCCACGGCGAAGTGTTACACAACGATCGGTATACCCACCCCCTCACCCCTGGGGATCTGCTTCTGGCGGATGTGGGAGCCGAAACCCCTGGGGGCTGGGCTGCGGATCTAACCCGCACATGGCCCGTGTCCGGTCAATTTACCACCTCTCAGCGGGATATCTATAGCATCGTCCTAGCCGCCCATGATGCTTGCATTGCCGCCCTCAAACCCGGCGTGGAATATAGGGACATTCACCTCTTGGGCTGTCAGATTTTAACGGAAGGTCTAGTGGATCTGGGCATTCTGCGGGGTAAGCCAGAGGACTTAGTAGAGCAAGACATTCACGCCCTCTTTTTTCCCCACGGCATCGGTCACCTGCTGGGGTTAGACGTGCATGACATGGAAGACCTAGGGGATTTAGCGGGCTACGCCCCCGATCGTCACCGCAGCGATCGATTTGGGCTGTGCTATCTCCGGCTCGATCGTCCCCTTCAGACCGGCATGGTAGTAACGATCGAACCCGGATTTTATCAAGTCCCCTCCATTCTCAATCCCGCCCGTAATCCCAATTCCCAATTCCAAATTCCTAATTCCCAATTCCAAATTCCTAATTCCCAATTCCCCATAAACTGGGAACGCCTAGCCGACTTCGCCGATGTGCGCGGCATCCGCATTGAAGATGATGTGCTGATTACCCCCACCGGTTCAGAAGTCCTCAGCGCAGCCCTGCCCACATCCCCCGAAGCGATCGAGGAGATTCTTCAGACCTGAGGGATACGATCGGCCTAAAAATCAAGCTAAAATCTGATCCCTCCTGAATCACAACAGGAAGGCTCAAACCCTCAAACTTAAACATCAAACTTAACCTTC
>DALYGI010000190.1:4284-7908 GCA_031971595.1 Prochlorotrichaceae cyanobacterium CTOTU29312 | reverse complement strand
GTCTGCGGTAGCAGGGGAGTCCACCGTTGTCTGCTCTAGTTGCTCTAGCAAATCGAAGTCTAGATCCAGATCGGCCTTTCCATCAGTCTTTTCATCAACCGTTTCATTAACAGCTTTAGAGTGGGGCGTGGGGGGAGTTGCCCCGGACTTAGGTGCAGTCCTTGCGGTAGGGCCGGAGTTTCCCAAAACCGTAGGCTTAGGGGCTTTGCTGAGGGGCACACGAAAACGGGAGGTGGCCCGATCGCTAGACTCTGGGCTGGCATAGCTGGCAAAAGGCTGACTAGCCCCCAGTCCACTCCCCGCAGATTGGGCACTGGTTTGGGGCGTTTGCACACCAGTGGCCGGTAGGCTCGTATTTGGGATATTTGGGATACTTTGGACACTCAAGCCCTGAAGCCGACTGCCCGGACTAGCGGGTAGGGGAAGAGTGCCACTGAGTACCTGACCACTCACCTGATCCGCCAACTTTTGCACCAGATTAGCCACGATCGCTTCCCCCTGTTGGCCCATGCTGTGCATCTTGTCCAGACCTTGGCTCAAGGAAGTTTCATAGCTTTGAATATTCTGCTGAAGGGCTTCCGCAAAAGCGCGGAGGGTGGTATCCAGGGTCGTCATCACCTGATCCGCACGGGCTTGAAGCATTTGCAACTGCTCGACCCGCTGGGCCGGGGGTAGGGGGGGCAGTCCCGCTTCTTGGGGAAATAAAGCACTTCCCTGAGCTTCTAGGACTAGGGCACCATCCCCCATTTTGGCTTGGGCGGCCAACGTTCCCACCACTTGGTTAATTTGCTGACTGAGCCGCTCCTGCAACCGATCCATTAAACCTTGCAGAAAATCGTAAACCTGTTGCTCTTGGCTGGCCCGTTGTTGAATCAGGGTATGTTGTTGGCGTTGCCGCTCCAGTTGGCGAATTTCTTGTAACAGGCTGTCTCGCTGCTGCTGTAACCGCACCGTTTCCGAATGCAAAGGCTGAAGCAAAGACGATCGTAACTGCACTAAGTCCTGGGTAAAAGCCTGCATCATCTGCTGACTCAGATTGAGGGCCGCCTGAGGAGAGTTAGCGGCCTCTATTAATTGCCCCGAAGCTAGTTGTCCAGAAGCTAGTTGTCCAGAAGCTAGTTGTCCAGAAGAAAACTGTCCAGAAGCGACCTCCAGGTTGGTCGTAGGAACAGACTCCGGCCAAGGGCGATAACCGGAGGATTCTAGGGCAGACAACCCCGAATCAGACTGCAACCCCTTGAGGTAATGCCGAATACGCTCCAAGGTCTGCCGCTGTTGAGTGACCTCGCTAGACATCACCCAGGGTAAACGAGGATTAGCCTTACTCAAGACTCCATCGATTTCCGCCAGGAGGGTATCGATTTGTTCACGCTGGAGAGCCACAATGCAACCTCTGTTCCTTCTAGATCGGTACCCATTGCACAGGTCTAAATTGGCCGAAATTGGCTTAGACGATCGCCGTCCCTGGGGGGCAGTGAGTGAATAGGGTCTTTCTTGAGTGTAAGTAAACCCCTAAAGTTTACAAGTGTAAAGGGTATGGGATGAGTTTTGAGTTTTGAGGGTTGAGTTTTGAGTTAGAACGGGTCTCGCCGGAGTTTGACCCCGATCTGGGGCTCTCCTGGGACAAGAGCGCCAATTTGTTAGGAAATGCTAAAAATTTCTGTTTTATCTTGTTTTCTCGTCATTTTCGTCCCTTTTGCCCCTAGAAGCCGGAAAAAACGGTGGTATGATCAGCCGATAAAATGAATCTTAGATTACAAAACTTTGGTTTCCAGTGGATCTGCGGCGGCGGATCTTCCTCTGCTCCGGTTTTGTGTTGGTAACCCCAAGTTCGGTGAAATGGACTGTTTCCTCCAGTTCCCGTGGCTATAGCAAGAGCTTTTAACTTTCTTTCGCACGCAATGGATTCAAGAACAATGGCCGATGCCGCAATTTCTCCAGTTGTACTGATTATTTTAGATGGGTGGGGATACCGGGAAACCACAGAGGCGAATGCGATCGCTGCTGCCCGTACTCCCATTATGACCAGCCTTTGGGAAGCTTACCCTCACACCCTGATTCAAACCTCTGGCAAAGATGTGGGGCTCCCCCACGGACAAATGGGCAATTCTGAGGTCGGCCATTTAAATATTGGGGCGGGACGGATTGTGCCTCAAGAGTTGGTGCGGATTTCTGATGCGGTGGAAGATGGCTCCCTATTGGAAAACCCTGTGCTGGTGAATATTTGCCAAGAAGTCCACAGCCGGGAGGGTAAATTACATCTGATTGGGCTTTGTTCCGAAGGGGGCGTTCATTCCCACCTGAACCACCTGTTGGGGTTGGTAGATTTAGCCAAACAGCAGGGCTTAAAGGAAGTCTGCCTCCATGTCATTACCGATGGACGGGACACGAACCCCAAAGAAGGGGTGGAGGTGATTCCCCAAATTGAAGCCCACCTGCAAAAAGTAGGTCTAGGGCAAATTGTGACGGTGTGTGGTCGCTATTACGCCATGGATCGGGATCGCCGCTGGGATCGGGTGGAGCAGGCCTATCGCCTGATGACCGAAGACGGCCCAGGGGATGGCCGATCGGCCCTGCAAATTGTACAGGACAGTTACGGGGCCGGGGTCACGGATGAATTTGTGCTACCCACCCGTGTGGCTCCGGGAGCCGTCACAGCCGGGGATGGCATTATCTTCTTCAACTTCCGTCCCGATCGAGCCCGCCAGTTAACCTACGCCTTTATGGAACCAGAGTTTAACGGCTTCCCCCGATCCCAGATCACTCCCCTGAGTTATGTCACCTTTACCCAATACGATGCCAACCTAGAAGGGGTGGGGGTACAGGTCGCCTTTCCGCCGCAAAATTTGACCAATATCCTAGGGGAAGTCATTGCCGAGCGCGCCCTCAAGCAATTCCGCACCGCCGAAACCGAAAAATATCCCCATGTCACCTATTTCTTTAATGGCGGACTAGAGGAACCTCTGGAAGGGGAAGATCGGGAACTGGTGCCCAGCCCCATGGTGGCCACCTACGACAAAGCCCCGGCTATGTCTGCGGAAGCGGTCACCGAAGTAGCTATCGCCGCTCTGAAAAAGCAGATTTACTCCCTCGTGGTGATGAACTACGCCAACCCAGACATGGTGGGCCACACCGGCCAGATGAACGCCGCCATCCAAGCGATCGAAACCGTCGATCGTTGCTTAGGGCGCTTACTCGAAGCCATCATTCAGGTTGGGGGCACCGCATTAATCACCGCCGATCATGGCAACGCAGAATATATGTGGGACGAAGCGGGCAACCCTTGGACAGCCCACACCACCAACCCCGTGCCCTTTATTGTAGTGGAAGGGGAAGGGCGCAAAATTCCCGGCTACGGCACCGAAATTCCCCTGCGGAGTGACGGTCGCTTATCGGACATTGCCCCCACAATTTTACAAATTCTGTCCATTCCCCAGCCCAAAGAAATGACAGGACGATCGATGTTTTTGCCCCCTGGTTATGTGTCCGCCCCCTTGGAGCATCGCACGTTGACAGCGGCGGTTCTGGGCTAAGGTTTGGGGAATTAAGAATTAGGAATTAGGAATTAAGAATTGGGAATTAGGAATTAGGAATTGGGAATCCGTTGGGGTCAGGTTTCCTGGC
>DALYGI010000190.1:0-4184 GCA_031971595.1 Prochlorotrichaceae cyanobacterium CTOTU29312 | reverse complement strand
GAATTGGGAATTAGGAATTAGGAATTGGGAATCCGTTGGGGTCAGGTTTCCTGGCCCTCTTGGGTTTGCGGTTTGCAGTTTGCGGTTTGCATTATCCTTGGTTTGTTTCCCCAGAAATCGGAGGATCTAAGAATAGTTTCAAATCCTGTGATCGTCATCTCACCTGACCCACCCCTAACCCCTCCCAGGAGGGGAACCCGAACCCCGAACCAATAATTCAAAGCTAATTCCTAATTCCTAATTCTTAATTCTTAATTGACATCTGACCCACCCCTAACCCCTCCCAAGAGGGGAACCCGAACCAATGATTCAAAGCTATTTCCTAATTCCTAATTCTTAATTCCTAATTCTTAACTCAAAGCTGACCCACCCCCCTACCCCCTCCCAAGAGTGGGATTGAACTTAAAATTCAAAATTCAAAACCATTCCCTATTCCCTATTCCCTATACCCTATCAATGCCCTCCCCACTCCTGCGCCTGTTTCAGCACACTGCCGCCCATCGTACCCAGGTCTACCAAGCGATCGTTTGTTCTATTCTGAATAAAATTTTTGACCTCGCGCCTCCCGCTTTAATTGGGATGGCCGTGGATGTGGTGGTACAGCAACAAAACTCTTGGATGGCTTCCTGGGGACTCCAAACGATCGCTGCTCAATTGGGGGTTTTGTCGGTGCTGACGTTGCTGATTTGGAGCGGCGAATCTGCCTTTCAGTATGCCTACGATCGGCTTTGGCGAAATTTAGCCCAGACCACTCAGCACGAATTGCGGCTAGAGGCCTATAGCCACCTGCAAGAGCTAGAAATGAGCTTTTTTGAAGAGCGCAGTACGGGGCAATTGTTGGCGGTGCTGAATGATGACATTAACCAACTGGAACGTTTTCTGGATCATGGGGCCAATGAAATTTTGCAGGTGACTACCACCGTGATTATTGTGGGGGGCGCTTTCTTTATTCTGGCTCCGGGGGTGGCGTGGATGGCCATGTTGCCCATGCCCTTTATTATTTGGGGATCCTTTTGGTTCCAGGGGCATTTGGCTCCCCGCTATGAGGATGTGCGGGATAAGGCGGGCTACATTAGTATGCGGCTGGCGAATAATTTAACCGGAATTGCCACCATTAAAAGCTTTACCGCCGAAGCCTATGAGCGCGATCGGGTTGGGGTAGATAGTGAAGCCTATCGTCGCAGTAATGCCAAAGCGATCGCCCTGAGTGCGGCGTTTATTCCCCTGATTCGGATTTTGATTCTGGTGGGTTTTACGGCCACGCTGTTTTTTGGGGGGTTAGCCGCCGTGGAGGGCCAGATGGGGGTGGGCACCTATAGTGTGCTGGTGTTTATTACCCAACGCTTACTCTGGCCTTTAACCCGTCTAGGGGAAACCCTGGATCAGTACCAACGGGCCATGGCCTCCACCCAGCGGGTGCTGAACCTGTTGCAAACCCCCATCACCATCCGCACCGGAGAGCGATCGTTGCCGGTGGAGACTGTGAAGGGAGCCGTCACCTTTGAAAACATTACCTTTGCCTATCCGGGACGACAGCCCGCCCTTCAGGAGCTATCCCTAACCGTGCCCGCCGGGGAAACGATCGGGGTGGTGGGGGCCACGGGATCGGGAAAAAGTACCCTGGTGAAACTGTTGCTGCGCTTTTACGAAGTGCGACAGGGCCGGATTTTAATTGATGGGGTGGATATTCGGAATCTGAAACTAGGGGATTTGCGCCATTGTATTGCCTGGGTGAGTCAGGACGTGTTTCTTTTTCATGGCACCGTGGCGGACAATATTGGATATGGCAGCTTTGATGCC
Source organism: Prochlorotrichaceae cyanobacterium CTOTU29312 (assembly GCA_031971595.1). Lineage (GTDB taxonomy): Bacteria > Cyanobacteriota > Cyanobacteriia > Prochlorotrichales > Prochlorotrichaceae > JBEAPM01. The sequence goes on along the minus strand of DALYGI010000190.1, from coordinate 2,384 downwards.
ACATCAGGGCAGATTCAACAGGCTGCCGAATTAGCCGAAGCCCATGAGTTTATCCAACAACTGCCCCAAGGGTACAATACGATCGTGGGGGAACGGGGGCAAAAACTGTCCGGCGGCCAACGTCAGCGTTTAGCCATTGCCCGTGCCATTCTTAAAAATCCACCGATTTTGATTCTGGACGAAGCGACCTCCGCTGTGGATAACGAAACCGAAGCCGCCATTCAACGATCGTTGCAACACATTACCCAAAACCGCACCACGATCGCCATTGCTCACCGTTTATCCACCATCCGCCATGCCCATTGTATTTATGTGATGGATCAGGGCAAAGTAGTCGAACAGGGCGTTCATGAACAATTATTAGCTTTGGGAGGGGTGTATGCTAGCTTATGGAATATCCAGTCAGGAGAGCAGGGTGCGGTGCTCGGATAAACGGAGGCCTACCGTCATGAACCCTCAAAATCAGCCTCAACCTCAAAAGCGGCCTCAGCCTCACAACTGGAACACCGTCATGGATTCTCTTGCCCTGGGTCTTTTAGACTTAGACGATCGTGCTCAGATTCAATATGCCAACGCCAAAGCCCAATCGATTTTGGGGAGAGAGTGGTCAGCCCTGCAAGGGTGTAGCTGGTCAGATTTAGTGTATGACGAAGATTTAGCACGGGTAACCAACGCCTGGAATCAAGCCTTTAAATTATCCCAACCCCTAAGCTGTTTCTGCCGAATTTCACGCCCCAACAATAGCATTATTCCCATCTATGTAAGAGCGGATCCCCAACAGTCCCGTGATGCCCAGGGTAGCCATTATACCAGTTATATTCAAGACGATCGGGAACGGCAGGAACTTGTGCAGCAATATACTCAAAAAATAGAATCCGACTTAGAAGAAAGTGAGCGTCGGTATCAATTTCTGGCGGAATCCGTTCCTATTGGTATCTATCGAAATAATGCGGCGGGACAATGTGTTTATATCAACCAAAAAACCGCTGAAATGCTCGATATTAGTTTTGAAGACTGCCTAGGTCATGGCTGGGCCGATCGCCTGCACCCAGAGGATGCGGAGAGAATGTTTCGCTCTTGGCAGCAGGCGTTTGAGCGCAAGGAAACCTGGCAGGATCAATATCGTTTTGTACACCGAGATGGCAGCATCGTCTGGGTTTTAGCCCAGTGCATCTTTACCTTTAATGAACAAGGAGAAAATACCGGATCCATCGGTGCCATGGCCGATATTACCCGGCAAAAAATCCTAGAAGCCCAACTGCAAGAAGCCAATACCCGACTTCAGCAACTAGCCCACTTGGATGGCTTGACCGGCATTCCCAACCGCCGCTATTTTGACGAAGCCCTAGAGCGGGAATGGTATCGCCTCCGCCGGGAACAAAAAACGATCGCCATTTTGATGATTGATATTGACTATTTCAAAGCCTATAACGACACCTACGGACATATTCAGGGAGATCAAATCCTCAAAACCGTAGCCTATACCCTGAGTCATGTAGTTCGTCGTCCAGCCGACTTTGTAGCCCGTTTTGGGGGTGAAGAATTTGCCTGTGTTTTACCCGAAACCAGTGTGGAAGGGGCGCTGAAAGTTGCCCAGGATATTCAAGAGGAAATCGATCGTTTGGCTATTCCTCACCGCTCCTCCACGATCGCTCAAACCCTAACCTTAAGTATTGGGATCAGTTGTGTAACTCCCAGTTCCCTACAGTCCATTCATAGTTTAATTGATCAGGCCGATCAAGCCCTGTACGAAGCTAAACGCCGGGGCCGTCATTGCATTGTTCTGCGTGAAACCTAGTAATTAATTAATAATTAATAATTATTAATTCTCCACCAAAGCTTGTACCCAATCCGGTGGGTCAGGAATGGGATTACCCACCCGCTCTAGTAATAAATAGGCTAGAAGATGGACGGTAAATAAATAAATTAAACTGTTGAGCAAAATTAAACCTAAGGCACAGAGTTGAATAATCCACAGTTCCGGCTGGATCAGTAGCCCCATCTTGAGGAAAACCCAGGCTAAAAATTCCTTGACCTGGACGGTGACATAAATCCACAGATCTTCCCCCAGAAGAATAGAAGTGAGCCAGATCCGAAAGAAAAGACCAATGCTAGACAACAGCGTACCCAGCAGAATCGATCGTTCCCACCCCTGATTTCTGCGCCAGCACACTCCCAGCAACACCCCCAACACCCCAAAGGGCATAATAAACAACAGGCTCCGGGTGGGCCCCATCAGCACCGTGAGCAACAGGGTCGCCACTAACGCGGTCATCCAGGCCGCCCGTGAACCCGATCGCAAATAGGCCAGGGCAATGGGGATGGGGAAACAAAGCCGCAACAGCGGCCCCACAGGAAAGTAGTAATCGACTAACCAGAGGAGG
>DALYGI010000189.1:0-7920 GCA_031971595.1 Prochlorotrichaceae cyanobacterium CTOTU29312 | reverse complement strand
ATCCCAAGGTGCTCAATCCCAAGGTGCTCAATCCCAAGGTGCTCAATCCCAAGGTGCTCAATCCCAAGGTACTCAATCCCAAGGTACTCAATCCCAAGATTCCCAATCTCAAGGTGCTCAATCTCAAGATTCTCAATCTCAAGATTCTCAATCTCAAGATTCCCAATCTCAAGATTCTCAATCTCAAGACTCCCAATCTCAAGGTGCTGAACAATCCCAGGATGGGGCAGACTCTGATTCCGCAGCTTCCGCACCCACTGCAACTTCAGAAACAATTGAGGTGAGCGATGGTCTGAGTGCCGGTGCTATTGCAGGGATCGTTGGGGCCTTAGGAGCAGCCGCTGCTGCCGCTACTGCCGCTACATTGGGAGGTACATCAGCCCTAAGTAGCGCAATTTCCGCCGTATCACAACAGGTAACTGCTCTTTTCCAGGGAAGTACCGCGGGAAGTAGCGCGGGAAGTACCGCGGGAAGTAGCGCGGGCAACGCGGCTAATAATCAATCATTTCAGCAATCCCAAGGTTCGTCCCAGCAATCTCAACTGCCTGATAACTTACAAGAATCCATTGAACAGAGCCTACAAGACAACAATTTTAACGCAGATTTCTCTTTCCAAGTCAATGTGGATATGTCTGCGATCGAATATGCGATGAATCGAGTTGAAGGAGCAGAATCCTTAACCTTGCCCAGTATGCTCCTCAGCGATCGTTTTGACCTCGGTGCGATCGTCTCGGCTGCTGGTGCTAGTGGGGATGAGGGTTCAGATAGGAGTGAAGAAAGTCCGGCTCAAGAACCGACAGATACTGAGGGATCTCTGGGTAGTCTTCCTATCCTCAAACCTACCCTTGCAGACTTCTTCAATCTTAAAGAACGCCTAGGTCTAACCAACAATTCTGATGACGGTTCTGAGGTCTCAGAAGATGCGGAAAGCGAAGGGGAAGATAATGTTCTCATGGCTGAACTAAAAGCCCAAATCCAGGGACACATAGAAGAGCAAATGAGTGGTTTACCTTCCATGTTCTTTAGTGAGGCACTGAACCAAATTATTGAACAAATGAATGGAGCCCTAGAAAAAATTTCTGTGGGTCGAGATGTGTTAGCAGGTGTGTGGAAAGATGCTTCGGAATTAATTGACTATCGGAAGCTCACCCTAAACCAAGCAGAAGCCCTCTTTGGAGTATCCCTAGTGGATCATGAGATTAGTATTTCTCAAGCTACTAGCTTAGAAGTCATATTTCAAGAGCAGACATTGGGAACCTTTGAGTTTCCTATACAATTCACCATTCGGATTTCTAATGCTCGCATTGAAATGCAGTCCGGACGCATTAAAATGATTCACGTTGAGGCTTCTCTCGGTACGGGTTCCCTATCTTTGGGCGAAAACACTCTCTTAGAAATTCCTGAAATAGCGTTCCCCCTGGGATCAATTAGTTTGGGTACAGGGGTACCTGTGGGTTAGGTCTACCGCTAGGTCATTAAGGCAGCAGATTAGAAAAAGGCTACAATCGTTCAAGAATTGAGGTTCTAAAGTTATGTTACCGCCTCGCTTTTTTAACACGGCTGGTCCCTGCAAAGCAGACCTCCACTATATGCTGCCCCCCCTCGATCGCCTGCCAGAACTTCAGGGATTGATCGCACAACAGGGATATTTTGTGATTCATGCCCCTCGCCAAACGGGGAAAACCACCGCCATGATGGCCCTAGCTAAACAGTTAACTGAAAGTGGGCATTATACCGCTGTGGTTCTTTCGGTGGAAACTGGGGCGGCCTTTCCCCATGACCTGGATGGAGCGGAGCGGGCTATTTTAGGATCATGGCGCAATAGTGTGGAGAATCGTCTACCAGAAGCGTTGCAACCACCGCACTGGCCCACTGGAGAGCCGGGACAACGCATTCAATCGGCTTTGACCCTTTGGGCTAGACATAATCCACGCCCCCTCGTGATTTTAATAGATGAAATTGATGTGCTTCAGAATGAAGTTTTAATTTCCGTTCTGCGACAAATTCGTACCGGATATCCCGATCGTCCTGAGGGGTTTCCCCAGTCTTTAGCCCTGATTGGGGTGCGGGATGTGCGGGATTATAAAGTTGCCTCTGGTGGAAGTGAGCGATTAGGAACAGCTAGTCCGTTTAATATCAAAGTCCGATCGTTTACCCTAGGGAATTTTAGCTTAGAAGAAGTCGAAAAACTTTATCAACAACATACAACTTTAACTGGTCAAGTTTTCACCCCAGAAACGATCGCTTTGGTCTATGACCTAACCCAAGGACAACCCTGGTTAGTAAATAGTTTAGCCAAGGTAACGGTAGAAGAACTGGTTACCGATCGAAGCCTTCAGATTTTGCCTGAACACGTCATGGCTGCCAAAGAAATTTTAATTCAGCGCCAAGAAACCCACTTAGATAGCTTAATTAATGTTCTTCAAGAACCCAGAGTTCGAGCAGTATTTGAGCCTATGTTAGCTGGAGAAAGCTTGGAATCTGTTCCAGAAGATGATGTGCGTTTTCTCTTAGATTTAGGTCTATGCCGTTTAGTGAATGGTAAAGGATTGATGGTGGGAAATGCCATTTATAAAGAAATCATCCCTAGGGTTTTAGCCTATCCAACTACAGCTACCTTGCCGAGCATTACCCCTAGTTGGTTAACCTCCACGGGAAAGCTCGATCCAGATGCTTTACTCCATGCTTTTTTAAGCTTTTGGCAACAGCACGGGGAACCCTTACTGAGAAGTGCGCCTTACCATGAAATTGCACCCCATTTAGTCCTCATGGCCTTTCTCCATCGGGTGGTGAATGGCAACGGTACGATCGATCGGGAATATGCGGTTTTATCGGGACGAATGGATTTATTGGTGCGGTATGGTGAAGTAAAAATGGCTATGGAGTTAAAGGTCTGGCGGGATGGTAAAAAAGACCCCCTCCCGGAAGGTTTGAATCAGTTAGATTATTATTTATCTGGCTTAGGATTGGATACGGGTTGGCTGGTAATTTTCGATCGTCGTTCTAATTTACCCCCCATCAGCGATCGAACTTCTAGTGAAATGGTGACCAGTCCCCAAGGCAGAACGATCGTTTTGATTCGGGGTTAATCGCCTTACGTTTTAGATCACCATCGAGAAGTCACCATCAAGAAAATTATGAGCTACAGCCAGTTTAAAACCCTTCAGAGCGTGAAACAAGCCTTTGGCATTAGTATTAAAGAAGGCGATCGTTTTCTGCCGGATTTCTTACCATTGGAACCCTCTGAATTTCTGACGGCTTATCTTCACGAAAGTTTACCGATCGTAGCGTCATCGGGCAGTGAAAAAGCCCGATCGGAGGGTATTATTTACCCAATTTTATTGGAAGTACGTCGAATTTTAGAGCGCCAGATTAGCCTCTTCTCTGGAGAAGACTTTACAGTGGATGAAAGCTCAGGCTTGGCGGGCATTTGTGATTTTATTTTAAGCCGATCGCCAGAGGTTTTAGAAATTGAAGCTCCGGTGGTGGTCATTGTTGAAGCGAAACGCACAGAGTTAAAGTCTGGGTTAGGGCAATGTATTGCGGAAATGATCGCGGCGCAACGGTTTAATCAGGAACATTTCAGTCAGATGACTACAACTCCCCAGCCAAACATTGCTATTTATGGCAGTGTAACTTATGGCAGTGTGACCAATGGGACTCAATGGCAGTGGCTCCGTCTCATCGAAACAACGGTGGATATTGATCTCCAGATTTACCCCCTGCCCCCCATCGATCGCATTTTGGGGGATTTGGTGGGAATGCTACAGGATGCTGGTTAACTGAATTTGTCCGGTTAGCCGTAATGCGGCCCAGGCAGATAAATCCAGGGCGATCGCATCGGAGCGGCCACTGTCTGACCAGGTTTCGGCGCTGGCCTGTTGTAAATCCTGGACGAGAGCTTTCAAGACCTCTAAGGGATCGCTTAAGGCTTTGAGCATGGTCAGACCCGATCCTAACCGATGGCCGATCGCCTCTAGGGTGCGGCGGAGGGGATACCGGCTGAGGACTAAAACGAGGTTAATTTCTGAGGTCACTCCGGGCAAAATTCCTTCTAAAAGTCCCATCTGTTGGGCGGCAATGCTCCACTCTTGCAGGGGGGAAAAACCACCGGGAATTAACCCTTCAGGATACCCAATGGAAAAATTACCACCGGGCTCGTAGGCTAAAAGCACCCCGTACAAAGCCCGATCCCCCAGATTTTGGATACGATACCGCAGGGCTTGACCCAGACCTAAATTGACCAGGGGAATACTATTGGAGGGAACCCCATTTTCAATACGATCGAGGGCTCGCTCTGCCCGGTAATCCACTAAAATTTCGCCCCCGGTGTTCTCAATTTGCATACTGAAAGGCACCTGGGTGGTGGTGGCATTTTCTAACAGGCTGAGCAGTTTAATGGCCAGGAGGGAGCGCAGGCGAGGTTCCAGTCGTTGCACAGCGGTTTTCACGGCTTCATCATTGAAACTGCCCGTACCCGCTAAAAAGTCTTGACCGGGGGCCGCTAACCCGTACCGACTCCGCTCTACCGCCACTGTGTAAGGATTCCAGTCCTGTTGGGTCGGTTCCACACGGGCTAGATGGCTAAAGACGTAATCCGGGGCTTCGTCTTCCTGGGTCAACACTTTGACGTAGGCCACGCCCGCAAAGGCACTGGTGGCATCTACCCGCTCAATCCGATCGAGGTTGTCCCCCAGGGCAATGATCAGGCGACTGGTTTGGGGCAAAAGGCGGATTTTTTCTTGGATCCCCTGACCCACAAATAAACGATCGCTCCGGTCTAGGGTGGTGAGTACCCGTGCTTTGGCCAAAAAGCGATCCCGCTGCACAAGTTGTAAAATAATCTCCGGCTCATCCGGGTAGGAGCGGGCCACCCGCACGGCGGCGTTCACCCCATAGGTTCTTAAAATCGTATTGGAGAGCCCCCCCAGCCACAATTCCACTTCCCGCCGATCGGCACTGAGGGTGGTAATGACCCCTTCTAACCCCTGGGCCAGGGTGGGAATCAGTCCTAAATCCTGAAGGTTAATGGTATTGCCTAGGCTGCTTTCACTGCGGGGCGTTTGGGTTTGCCAGACAATGGGGGCAGTCCGGTTTTGCAAGCGCTGCACATCTATATAAATGGTAGAGGCTGGTACCGCCTGCCAAAGTTGCCGGGTGAGACAGGTACTAAAAACCCCCGCTGTATACCGATCGCCCTTGATCTCTAGGGCTGCCTGATCGGGGGCGGCGGCGGACAACAGTAACCCCGGCCAGAGCCTAGGGGCGGGGGACAAATCACCGGAAGCACGATCGGCTAACTGCTGCTGCAACTGGCTTTGAAGGGCCAAGCTGTCTGGGGCGAGGGTGGTCGAAAGGGGTTGGGGCCGGGTGCGTACTTTGGCCGCACTGCGGAGTAGGGCGGATGGGGGTAACTGAAAACTGGTATCTAACACCGTCACCACGCGGCGCGTCGCCAGGTTTTGCACCAACAGCCTTAAGGTTTCCTGGGGCAAATCGTTAATAGGCACCTGGGGATTGTCTGGATAAAAGCTATCGATGGCCACAAAACTCGGCTGAGGCTCAGGATTTTCGACACCGGGAGTATCCACCACGATCGTGCTGCCATAGCCGCTAAAATGAATCACCACCAAATCATCTGCTTGTACTTGGGGCAACAATTGGGTTAAAAACGTGGTTTCTATGGCCGATCGGGTAGCACTGCCATCCAACAAGGTATAAATATTTTCCCAGCGGAAACCAAACCGATAGACCAATAGCTGATGCTGAAGCTCCACATCCGTCAGACATCCCCCCAAGGGGCCACAACCACAGCGATCCTTGGGGTAAGCATTAATCCCCACTAACAGGGCAAATTTTTGGCGGGCGGGTTGTGCTAAAACTTGAGCATAGCGAGCAGTCCAGGGGGAAAGCCCTTCCCACCCCCAGACCATAAGCCCCAAAGCCGCACTACGCAGGAAGTTTCGTCGCTTAAGTCTTAGCATGGCAATCTAAATTCCCAGGGCAGTTTATGACCATGCTCCATAATATTAGAGATAGCCCCTCTGGATCCTTAAAAATTCCCTAGCCCTATCTTAAAACTCTGCAAAAGCAATCTGCTTTCGTCCCAACCCCGCCTAAGATAAAACAAAAGAAAAGGACTGTCGCCCTTCGTGACGATCGTTAAGGCTCCACGGGGAGCATTCTACTTTGTTGTCCACCCAGATACCTAGGATTATTTATGGGACTACTTGATAAGGTTTTTAGCACTCAGACCGGTGAAACCGAAAAGCTTAATGCAGCGGAAGCCTTTGCTGCGATCGCCCTAGCCGCCGTGGCCTCCGATGGCTACCTTTCCGACGAAGAAGCCCACAGTATGCCGATCATCCTGTCCCGGATGAAACTGTTTCAAACCTATTCCGACGATATGATGCGGAAATTATTTGACAAACTCCTCGGCAAATTTAGGAGAGATGGAGTGTCTTCCCTGTTTCATGCGGCGAAGGAGTCCTTACCGGAAAGCTTACGACAAACTGCCTTTGCTGTCGCCACCGATTTAGTTCTGGCGGATGGCGTAGTCACGGATGAGGAAAAGGCTTTTTTAGATGAGCTATACCGGGCCTTAGAGGTGAATGAAGACTTAGCCAATAAAATTATTGATGTGATGCTAATTAAAAACTACGGCTAGGGGGGTAGGGAATAGGGGTTAGGGGTTAGGGAATAGGGAATAGGGGTGAGTTAGAGGGGGGTTAGCCTTCCGCCGAAGCTTTACCCCTTCCTAGCCCTCTCCTTGCAAAGGGGCAAAGGGGAATAAAATTCTTCTCTTCCCCCTCCCTTGTTCTATAATGGGAAACCTTTTTTTCAACAAATATCCGTGCAAAACCATCCCTTTGATGTGGTCATTGTCGGTGCGGGGGCCGCAGGCTTGTACACTGCCCTGTGCCTACCGGAAACGTGGCAAGTTGCCCTAATTAACAAAGATGATCTGTCGTTGTCGGCCAGTGATTGGGCTCAGGGGGGCATTGCGGCGGTGACTTCTCCCCAAGACTCCCCGCGCCTTCACTGGGAAGATACCCTGCGGGCGGGGGCTGGGCTATGCGATCCTCAAGCGGTTCAGCTATTGGTGGATGAGGCGGCGGCCTGTGTCAGTTCTTTGGTGAATTTGGGGGTGGCCTTCGATCGTAAGGGGGCGGATTTGGCGTTGACCCGTGAGGCGGCTCACTCTATGCCCAGGGTGCTCCATGCGGCGGATACTACGGGCCGGGCGATCGTTTCGACGTTGGCGGAGCAGGTGTTAGAGCGATCGAATATTACGGTTTTTAATCGCACCATTGCTCTGGATCTCTGGCTCAATGAAAGTCGTAACCGTTGCCTCGGTGTGCAGGTTTTTGAGGACGGGAAATTGCAGTGGCTCCCAGGCCGGGCGATCGTTTTGGCTACGGGGGGCGGCGGCCAGGTGTTTGCCCATACCACCAATCCTCACCTGAGTACGGGGGATGGGGTGGCCATGGCCCATCGGGCGGGGGTTGTTTTACGGGATTTAGAATTTTTCCAATTTCACCCCACGGCCCTGGTGGTGAAGAATGCGCCGCGTTTTTTAATTAGCGAAGCGGTGCGGGGGGAAGGGGCCCAAGTGTTCGATCAACAGGGAAATCGCTTTTTGTTAAAGTATCACCCCGATGGCGAACTGGCTCCACGGGACGTGGTGAGCCGGGCCATTTTTCAACATTTGAGCCAAAACCCCGATCAAAACCCCGATCAAAACTATGTCCATTTGGATTTACGATCGATCCCCCCCGATCGGGTGCGTTACCGCTTTCCCACCATTATCCAAGTCTGTCAGCGCTGGAATGTAGATCTGTTCACCACCCCCATTCCCGTATCCCCCGCTGCCCATTACTGGATGGGGGGCGTATTAACGGATCTCCAAGGGAAAACCTC
>DALYGI010000188.1:5172-7922 GCA_031971595.1 Prochlorotrichaceae cyanobacterium CTOTU29312 | reverse complement strand
CCCCCTCGGAACCCTCTCCGGGGTAGCGGTGGCCTACAAACTCCTGGAAGCCCTCTACGATCGTTTCCCCCCGGTGGAAATGCCCCTAGAAAACCTCCTGGATTTGGTGGTGATTGGCCTCATTGCGGATTTAGTGGAACTTCAGGGGGATTGTCGTTACCTGGCTCAGCGGGGCTTAGAGCGCCTGAAAACCTTGGAGACGGATCCCCAGCGACGGCCCGGCATTACCAGCCTGCTCAAACTCTGCAAACGCAGTGGCGATCGTCCCTCCGATATTTCCTTTGGCATTGGCCCGCGCATTAATGCGGTCAGTCGGGTGATGGGGGATACGCGCATGGCGGTGGAACTGCTCACCAGCCGGGATCGGCATCGCTGTCAAGCCCTGGCGGAGCAGGTGGAGTTGCTCAATACCCGCCGCAAAGGCCTTCAGAAAACGATTTTAGAAGCAGTAAAACAGAAATTAGCCCTCCTGGATTGGTCTACTAGTCCGGCCCTTATTTTGGCGGAAGTGGGCTGGCCCGCTGGCCTGTTGGGACTGGTGGCGGGGCAACTGATGCAAGACTATCAACGGCCCGTGATTTTGCTGAGCTTGGATGAGTCCCCAGAAAACAATCCCCATGCCCAGGCTAGGGGTTCCGGTCGCTCCTTGCCCACCATCAACCTTTACGATCTGTTAGAGAGTCAACGATCGCTCTTGACTGGTTTTGGAGGTCATCCCCTCGCCGCCGGACTGAGCCTTCCCGCCCGCAACTTACCCCTCTTTCAAGAAGGGATTAACCAAATTCTCCAGAGCCGGGGCCCCATTGCCCCCAAAATTTTTCAAGCGGATCTACAGGTCACGATCGCAGATTTGAACCTACAACTGTTTCGAGAGTTAAAGCTCTTAGATCCCTATGGCATGGGCAATCCAGAGCCTTTACTCCTGCTGCGTCAGGTGCGTTTTAGCGACAAAAAATACGAAAAACTCCAGGATCGCAAAGGACAAAAAATCGCCTATCCCCTCACTCGGTTTACCCTGCGGGATGACACCAGCCAGCGATCGATTGGGGGCGTATGGTGGGGGCACACCCCAGAGGAATTACCCCCAGGGAACTGTGATGTCTTAGTGAAACTGACCCTCCACGACCAACGCTGTGAAGTCTGTTTAGAAGCCCTCCGTCCCACCGCGATGGTCAATCCGGTCAGCCTCGCTACCACCCCTCACCTCTTAGATTATCGCCATGCAGACCCGAATCAAGCCCCCATCCCCGATCGAGCCCTAATCCTCACCACTTGCCCTAGCCACTGGACAACCTTCAGCGAAGCCTTTCAAAGCGCCCAGCGCCCGGCTCCCCCGCAACAGCCACGCCCCCTAGTCCTAGGGTATAGCCTCCTCCCTCAGCCCTCCCCCTCAGCCCTAGGGCAACAGTGGTTCGATCGGGTTCAAACCCTTCTAGAAACAGGAGAAAGCCAACCCCGATCGGTCTTGAGCAGCCAACTGGGCATCAGCGATCGGGTTTTAGACATCGCCCCCTGGAGCTTAGAAGCCTTTGGCATCCAAGTCATGCTGAGCCCCGACCACAGGGTAAAATTTCAGCCGCGCCCCCCCGAATCGCCCCCCATTGCCTACCCCCAATCGCCCCAACACCGGCTACAAATCCTCCTCGAAGCGATCGCAGAGGAGCAATTTCGTCAACAATATTTCGCCACAGCCCCTGCTGAAATGTTAGAGCAACTGCTGAAGGTATAGAGCAGATCCAGGAGCCATTCCCGCCAAAGATCTCTGTTCAATTTATCAAACGATCGTTTTAGGTTTTAGGTCTGCTTTTCACCCTACGATCGTTCAGTCCACATCCTATGGCTCGTCTATCCCGCGAACTAAAACCCAACTTTTGTTATCACATCACGATTCGGTGCAATAACCGAGAATTTCGGCTCACGCGGTTTGAATGCCGCGAAGTTCTGCTGTATGCCATTAAAAGGTGTCAGGAGAAATATGAATTTCAGGTTAACGCTCTGTGCATCATGAGTAACCATGTGCATTATTTAATTACGCCCAAGCAACCGGAAGATTTGCCGAAAATTATGCACTGGCTAAACTGGTACACCGCCATGTGTTTTAACCGAATGCTGAACCGAACGGGGCATTTTTGGGAAAAACGCTATCACAGCACAGGATTCCCCCTCACCGACCAACGCCGTGCTTTGAATACGCTCCGCTATATCCATGCCAACCCCAAAGTAGCGGGAATGCAGCAGGGTTTTTTCTATGATTTTAGTAATTATGGCAGTTACGATCGCTTGACCAATGACGGACTGACCACTTGGCATCCAGCGTTTTTGGCATTGGGTACAACCCTGGATCTGTGTGCAGCGGTCTATCGGAAATTTTGTGAACAGTACAAACCCAAACCGAAGCCGGAAATTAAAAACCACTGGGGCAGCAAACTTTTGGAAAAACTAATTGGCAGAAAACGCAAACCGGATAAAAAAGCCCAAAGTCCTGGACAACTCAAACTCTGGGATGAATGGGAGGCTCCCTCAGAAATTCATGAAATAGCGGCGCAATTTATCCGAGCCAATTGTTTTGACCCTAAGTATTTTGACCTACATCTTGATCCCCGAATCGGGACTTTTGAGAAACCAGACGGTGCCAGGTAACGGATCGCGGAAAAGCTGATTTTGTCGTAGGAAAATGACCGGTTACAAATCTTTACAACGGAGTGAAACGCTTATAGGTTACACTTCACAAGTCTTGATGCGAGAAAAGA
>DALYGI010000188.1:0-5072 GCA_031971595.1 Prochlorotrichaceae cyanobacterium CTOTU29312 | reverse complement strand
GGGAGGTGTCCTCTGTAGTTCATGTGTTCTTCTTTGTAAATTTCGGAAAACAAGTAGTCCCCTTTCTTTTTCCAGCTGATCTTATGACAAAAATCATCCCAGGTTGTGTTGTCGGGATAGCTGAAATTTAGTTTACCACCACATTTAACGTAAATTTCTTTCTGGACGCTGAAGCCATAAAGTCCATTGCTGTACTGTACCCAAAGACGATCGATCGCCAATAATTCATCACAGGGAAAGTTCCGCAGGTCATCTTCACTAAAATATTGCCCTATTTCTTTTCCCACGGCGGTAAGCATCAAGCGATAGGTTTCTGCGTCTGCTTCGCGCCATTGTTTATTGTTTAGGTAGGTTTCTAAGGGCTGAGTCCAGGCTGAAATGACCTGATCTTTTAGGGTATCGAGTGCTTTACGTTGGGCTGGGGAGAGGGATGCAGAACGATCGGTTTGGCGATAAATTGCGTAGGCTAAATCGTTGCCGTTGCGATGGATTATTTCTGGAATGAGAGCAATTACAGCCACAGGATTAACCAATCCGGCATAAAACAGAATCAGATCTTTCCAGGTGCTGAGATGCAAGTTTTGATAAATTAAGTCTAGCTGTTGCGATCGAACAATTTCCGCAGCGGCTAAAAATTCCTGAAAACTCAAATGGGAAAATTGATAAATTCGACTGGTTCTACCATCTTTGTGTACCAGAAATTCACTCACCTGTACGATTTGTTTTAAGAATTCTTTTGGTTCGAGATTCGGATTAAATGGTTCCAAAGCAGTTTTTAAGAGTTCTAATAAATCTGACTCTTCAATTTGTTTAAATCCTTCTTTATCTTCTGGCGTGGCACGTTTCATCATTTCCAGGGCAACCTTTTGCAATACTTCCTGGCGTTGATGAATTGAATTGAGCAAGAGGTAATCTAACCCCTTGGCTTTCGGTCTACGTCCCAGTTGTAGTTCACAAATATCTTGATACAGTTCTACCTTGCGATCGGGGAGTTCAGCGGGAGCATCAACTCCTTGGCGACTACGATGAAATCGCGCCATCATATTCAGCAAAAGGGGATTTCCCGCTAACCGTTTTAATTCTGGTCGGGCTTCAATTTGTGCCAGTAAAGAAGCCGATCGTTCCTGCACTTTTTGCTCTACATAGGGGGTCGATCGGTTTCCTCTAAGACGAAGTTCTTGGCAACGATACCACTGCTCTACAAATTGTTTGCGCTGGTCTTTGTTGAAGTCTTTAATCCAAAAGTTAGCCGTGAGTTTTCTAGCGGTATAATCCTCTTGGTAGGCAGTGGGTCGAGAGGTTAAAATAAAGACAGATTTTGGATATTCTTTCATTTGTCCCGTTAACCATTGGCTAGCTTTTTCTCGCTTTCCAGGGGGTATTTCGTCAAAACCATCTAATAAAATCAGGGCTTCACCTTGGTTTAATAAATTTATTGCCCAGTTTGGAGGAACCTTTAATTCTTTGCCTTTGGGTAATCGTGAAATATGAAAATTGTTGAGTAAGTCCGGTAAAATTGGTGGGGTATCTTGGGTGATTTCTTTCCAGCAACTCGCTAGATAAATTAAAAATGGAATAAATTTTGGGGCTTTATATTGGGGGGCATTGTATTTGCGGATACTGTAAATATAGGCTAAATGTTTGAGAAGGGTGGTTTTACCATAGCCTCCGAGGGCACGGATAGAAATTTGTCGCAATCGGTTATCTGTTTTTGCTAATTTCAACAATTGCCAGATTTGCATCGATTCTTCATTTATTTTCTCATTAAGCGATCGAAGCTCTGCTTCAGAACAGCCCAGGAGGTTTCTGGACTCTCCCGATAGTTCCAGTGGAACAAAAATCTCCTGTAACAATGGATTATGAATCGGTAAATTTTCATCTTCCCGCACCCCAGTGGGATCATCTTCCTCACAATCCAACTGCTGACAAATGAGATATTTACCTTCAAAGCCTGACAATTTCCAACGAGTCATCCAGTGGTTTACAATTTCATCGACTTCTTGGTTTACATCCGTACCAAATTGTTCTAAGCGTTTTTGATTTCCCTTATGAATCGGTTGCAATATCGCTGCTCCATAGGAAATTCCCGCACCAATCACCGCCGAAACGATCGCTTTGGGAATGTCACTTTCTTTAAACAATTGCCAAAACGCCCCCGCACCACCGGCCCCCACCCCGCCAACCATCAAAATTTTATAGACCCAATCGGTGATCAGTTCTTCCAGAGAGGGCTTTGGGGGTTCTGGCGATGGAGGTGGGGTCATACTAATTTCAAGTCTTGATGCGATACGAACGCGATCTAATTATAGGCTGATCCCTTTCTCAGGGTTGGGTTGAGGGAGGCTATTACACCTAAAAAAACGTGTTGATTTAGCTCGATTAGCTCGATTAGCACGATTAAAAATGAAGGCTGTAAGTGGAGTCCCCCGCTGGAAGACGCTTAAAGCCTTGTTTTTAGACAGAAATCGGGATGACAGGATTTGAACCTGCGGCATCCTGCTCCCAAAGCAGGCGCGCTACCAAGCTGCGCTACATCCCGTAATTAGATTTTAAAGATCAGTAATCTTAACCACTGCTTAGTATAGCGTAAGATATTTAAAATTCACATCTCCAAACTCAAAACCCATCTCACCATGAGCATCTCCGTTCCTTTTGTGGATTTATCCTGGCAACATGACCCCTTAAGCATTGAGCTTGCTCAGGCGATGGAGGGGATTTTGCACCGTGGGGATTTTATCTTAGGTCAGGCTGTTCAAGCCTTTGAACGCGCTTTTGCGGAATATGCTCAGGCTCGGTATGGGGTGGGGGTCGCCTGTGGGACGGATGCGGTGGGGTTGGCCCTCCAGGCCTGTGGCATTGGCCCGGGGGATGAGGTGTTGCTCCCCCACCAATACCTTTATTGCGACCCTGTTGGGGGTTTTTCGCACGGGAGCAAAGCCGGTTTTAGTAGACTGCGATCGTTTCACCGCTTTAATAGATTTGGAGAAGGCTGCTGAGGCCATTAGCTTTTATCCCAGCAAAAATTTAGGGGCCGTGGCGGATGGGGGCATGGTGTTAACCTCAGCGGAAGCGATCGAAGCGCAACTGCGGATTTTGCGGAATTATGGTGCGCCTCAGAAATATGTCCATACGGAGTTGGGGACTAATTCTCGGTTAGATACCCTCCAAGCGATTATTCTCCAGGTGAAATTGCCCCATTTAGACCAATGGAATCAACAGCGCTGGCATGCGGATCAGCAATACGATCGTTACTTCCAAGATTGTGGCGCGGAGTTAGGGATTCGTCCCCCTAGAAAACCAGAGTGGGGAGGGGCATATTTATCATTTATATGTGGTGGAATTAGAGCGCCCCATCGATCGGGCGGGTCTGCAAGCCTATCTCAATCAGCACCACATTCAGACAGGAATTCACTATTCCATTCCCTGCCATTTGCAACCGGCCTTAAAGTTTTTGGGACAGAACCCAGGGGATTTTCCGGTGGCAGAGTATCTATGCGATCGGATTGTATCATTGCCGATTTATCCCGGCATTCAGCCCCAGCAGGTGGACTATGGGTGTGAGATGGTGAGGATGAGGGTGGAGAGTGGCCAATCCTGATCAAAGGTAGAAATGATTCAAATCACTGGTTTAGGGTCTAGGATAAAAGATACCTTGAATGCCTCTTTAATATCCACACCTAGAGGTCTGTCCCCTTTCTCTTGCTCAGGTTTTTATGGCTCAGATTTTTAAGCGTTCTGGTTCCCTTGCCTGGCTAGTTCCGGGGCTTGCTCTGTTCAGTTTGTGGGGATGCCAGCCTCCCCTTCCCCAAGATGGGGCGCAGGCACCAGCCCCTGAAACAGCGCTAAAATTGGGCACCCTACTCCCCATTACGGGGGATTTAGCCCAGTATGGCAGTCCCATGCAAGATGCCGCATCCCTACTGGTGGAGGAGGTCAACCGTTGTGGTGGGGTACAAGGGCAATCGGTACAACTGGTAACGGAGGATTCCCAAACCGATCCGGCCCGGGCCGCTGCGGCCATGACGAAGTTAGTGGAAGTGGATCGGGTGAGTGGGGTGGTGGGAGCCGCTGCCAGTGCGGTATCCAGTGTGGCCGTTGATATTGCTGTTCGTAACCAAGTTGTGCAGATTTCCCCCGCCAGTACCAGCCCCCAATTTACCGAACGATCGCAGGGGGGAGAATTTCAGGGGTTTTGGTTTCGCACTGCGCCTTCCGATGCTTTACAGGGGCCCGCTTTAGCTCAAGTGGCCTGGAGCCGGGGAATCCGATCGGTGGCGGTGGTAGCCATTAATAATGACTATGGCAATGGCTGGGCCAGTTCCTTTATTCCTGCTTTTCAGTCCCTAGGGGGAACGGTCACCAATGGGGGAGCGGCGATTTTTTATCCCCCGGATGGGGCAAGTTTTGAAGCAGAGGTGACCAAGGCTTTTGAGGAGCAGCCGGACGGCCTGGTGTTAGTGGCGTACCCGGAAACCGGCAGTTTGGTACTCAAAGCCGCCTACGAAAAAGGCTTACTCAACAGCAACACCCAAATTTTGCTCACGGATGGCATGAAAACGGAGGGCATTGGCGATCGGGTGGGTAAAAATCAGGCGGGGGACTACTTACTCACGGGCGCACTGGGCACAGCAGCGAAGGCGGGCGGCTTAGGGTTACAGACCTTTACCGATCGGTACAAAGCGGCCTTTAACCGCAGTCCAGAAGTTTACGACCCCAACACCTGGGACGCAGCGGCCCTACTGGTGTTAGCCGCAGAGGCCGCCCAATCCACCCAAAGTACGGCCCTACAACAACACATTCGCGCCGTATCCAATGCACCGGGGGAAGCCGTGAGTGAAGTCTGTGGGGCGCTGGCTTTAATTCGGGAAGGGAAAGAGATCAACTACCAGGGAGCCAGTGGGGATTTAGAACTGAATGAATGGGGAGACGTGCCCGGTCAATATGATGTGTGGCAAATTCAAAAAGATGGCACTTTAACGATCGTCGAAACGATCGCCGTAGACCAATAACTGGAGTTCAGGGTTGAACCTCATTGTAATATTCAGACACAGTGCTGAGAATCAAATCTCGAA
>DALYGI010000187.1:0-7948 GCA_031971595.1 Prochlorotrichaceae cyanobacterium CTOTU29312 | reverse complement strand
AATGGAACTATACAGCCAAACCAGAATTGCAGTTTATTTAATCCACGATCCTTAGCGATCGGCGAGATTGTTTTCAAGGTGATGATGCTGGTCAGCAGACCAAAAAACGCTTTCAACAATCCTTAACTGAATTTCTAGAGAATTTATCTCAGGCTTTTGACCTACAGACCTTTGATCAGGAGGTCGAAAATTGGTTCAAGCTTGCCGCTTTTAACCTCCGCAAGTGTTTCATTAAACAACCTAACTCGTCAGGAGGTATTCAATAATGTATTGGTATACCCTTACGCCCCTGGATATTTGGTTATTCCGGGATGCTAAACCCTTCACACCAGGAGAACGGGCCTGGGCAGGCAGCGTGTTTCCACCCAATGGTCACACGATCGCAGGTGCTTTGCGAGGTTTGCTCCAATCTCATCATGACCTGACCCTCTGTGGCCCCTTTCTTTGCCATAACTAAACCCTGCACTTTCCCCGTCCATTAAACTACATTGGCACTCAGCGGCTGGCTCCCATCCCTTGGCTACAAACTCAACAGAGGGATCATCACAGCCATCAAATGCTCTGGGATCGATCAAGACCAGCCCCTTTATTGAGTCAGTTACCCTCTGATTCTAAAAAAACACAAACTGAAGATCCCTTTGAATATCGTCAGTATCTCCCCTGGAATGCGGTACAGGTCTTACTGCAAAGTAAACATCTCACTCAAGAGGATTGGTACTGTCCATCCGGGGAAAAGCCCCAACCCTGGACAGTGGAAAACCGACCTCATAATGCTATCCAGGCTGGAACTCGGCAAGTAAAGAAAAGCGACGGCTATTTTGTAGAAAATGCGATTCGTTTGCATACCGGCTGGTGTCTAGCGATCGGCATAGATAGTAATACCCATGAACTCTTACAAAATTTCAGGCTTCCCACTACCGTGCGTTTAGGTGGGGAAGGGCATCAAGCCTTTTTAGAACGAGCAGACACACTGGATCAGCAGTGGAAAGATTTGCAGGCTCAGTCTCAGAAAAATTTTGCTCAGTCAAAACGATCGCTTGCATATTTAGTGACCCCCGGTATTTTTCAGCGGGATATTCATGGCGTATCCACCTGCCAAGCCTGGCCCTGGGAGTGGAAATTGAACCATACCGCTCTGGCTAACCAAAAACCAGGGGTGCTGGTGAGTGTAGCAACTGAGCGACCTATTCCCATTAGTGGCCGCCTTCTGGGTTACAAAGAGGGAAAGAATATTCCTGCTCCCCAAGCCTTTGCCGCACCAAGCGGTAGTGTCTATTACCTTAACCAGCCCCAGAACCTTTTCCAGGATCAACCTAATGTCAAAGCCCATCAGTGGCGACGCTTGGGCTATTCCGAACTACTGTGGATTTCTTACGGAGATTAATTTCAATGATTCAAAATTTGGTTTATTTCTATCTGCTGTCTCCCCTACACACTGGAGGCACTACTCAAGAAGGTAATTTACTGGGGATTGCCCGCGAATCCCATACCAACCTACCCTACATTCCCTCCAGTACAATTCGGGGGCGGTTACGAGCTAGTGTGGAGGAAATAAGCCTTCAACATCGTCTTTTTGGCAATGATTTGAGTACCAGTGAAAAGCTTGAACAGGGTGCTATTTGGATTGGGGATGGTTCTATTCTTTGGATACCTGTTCCGTCCCTTAGTCATGGGGTGGTGTGGATTAGTTGCCCTCTATTGCTGCAACGGTGGGCAAGACTGAATAAAGTCCAAGCTTCTGTTCCTGATGTTTCTGAAAAGTATGCCGTTCATCCCGATTTAGCAAAAGGTAAGCCCATTTACTTAAAAGATGCCATTCTTAAGTCTCAAAATCAGCAAAGTTGGGACAGTTGGAAAATCTTTGTTCCCCAATCGACTCATACCAGTTCCATTAATCGAACGATCGTTTTACCGGATCAACACTGTGCCACACTGATCCAAATGAGTCTTTGGCGACAGGTAAAAATCAAATTGGATCAACATAAAACCGTAGACGGTGGTTTCCGTTATGAAGAGGCTATCCCGCCCGATACGCTGATGTATTTCCCCTGGGGCGTTACATCTCAAGCGCATGGTAATGCCCCAGAGTTTAAGGCAGACTTTGAAATGCTTTTAGAAGAGGAAAGCCGCTCTCTACTCCAAATTGGCGGACAGGAAAGCCTAGGTCGTGGTTTTGTACAGCAATGGATGAATCAGTAAGGAGGAATAAATCGATGTCAGTTAAAATTTTTGATCCCAGAACGATCGCCACTCCAGTTTACGAAGCCCTTCATGCACTTCGATACCAGCCTAACCAAGACAATACTCGCTTGAAAGAGCAAAAGGAACAAGCCGTAGAACTCTATACCTACCTTTCTACCTGGGGCATGATGCGTCTTAAGGCTGAAGAGCAAGCCCTCAGTCAAGAAGGAAAAAAGCAGGTCGTTAGGAAGTTTTTTGAGTGTTTAGAAAACCTCTCGGATACTCAAAATCTGGCAGGTGATCAAGGCTTAGCCACCTTGAAAGATTTAGATACTGAATCCTATCTGGGGTTAACAGGTCTAGGTTTGACCGTAGCTCAGGAGTTCGGTTTCTGGGCAACGGCAGTATACAGCGGCATTGATGCAGAGTGAGGAATTAATCATGGTTTACGAACGACCGAAGCGCCCTAACAAACCCAACTCTCCTGGAGCGGGGTCTAATCCGACTCAACGCCCTCAGCAAAATCAGGGCGGTGGTGCAACTCAACGGCCCCCGTTGCCCAGACAAGGGAATAACCCTCGTCCACCTCGTCAGGGGGGCGGCGGCAACAATCCCAGAGGGGGCGGCGGGCAAAATGCCCCGGAAGATACTCCATCTCCCTGGCTGATGGAAAATATGCCAGCCGTTCACCCTAACGCCAGTTTTGTGGAATATCTACGCTGGATGCGGGAACCTGGCACAAAGTATAAAGATGGCACTAAGGTACAACTCCTCCAGATGGCGGAAGAGGGCGCGAACTATACCGATCGTCTTAAAACCTTAACCGATCGTACCCGCAAGATTGCAGGAACTCAGGAGCTAGTGTTCCAAGCCAAGTGTGCCTGGCGGATTCGAGTGGGTGGTCACCGTGGGCCAGAGAGTATTTTACTTCCGGCTTTTGATGCGTTGGGGATGCCCTATATTCCCGCCAGCACCCTACGGGGCGTAGCCCGAACTCAAGCCATTCGGGAAAAAATGAGTGAAGGTTTATCCTGGAAACAAGCAGATAAAGAAGTAGCCCAATGGTTTGGTCATTTAGAGGCAAATAAAGCTAATCAAGCGGGAAAATTATCTTTTTAGATGCCTATCCCCTGCCTCAGCCATCGGGTAAAGGAGGCGGGTTAGCCGTCGATATGGCCAATAATATTTGGAAGTGGGACGGGGAAACCTTACCGAACTATTCACCCAATCCTAACCCTTTCTTTTCACTCCAGGAACCGACCCTATTGATTGGTTTACGTCCTGCCGCTGGCTGCACTGGGGAGATGCTTAAACAGGTCAAGCAGTGGCTTGTTAAGGGTTTACAATTGGGCATTGGTTCCCAAGTGAATACGGGCTACGGGAGTTTAATTATTGCGGGGGAAAAAGACTCTATTAAGCCTTTCTTCACGGTGGAGTTTAGCCTAGAGGGACAACTGATTCATGGACGACAAAAATTTACCCAATGGAACTGGAACGATCGCCGTGATGAGTGGCAGATGCGAGGAAAGCCTGATCCAGAAGTCCGTCCTGTAGCGTTCAAGTCGATGTTGCGCTATTGGTTCCGAGCCTTTGCCTTGGGGGTTTTACCGAGCCGTGAAGCCAAGACCTTAGAAGGTCAACTTTTCGGAGCGATCGATCCCCAAACTCTTGGCTGGGTCACTTTTCAGATTCACAATGGCAAACTTATTCAACCAGAAGCTCGTCCGACGAGCCAAGGAAAAAATGATGATTGTGGAGAGCAATCTGGTGAGTTAAAACTATTTCTTTCTGCTGAAGCACCTAACCAACAGGCAAAAGCGATCGAATCTTTGATGAAAACTTTAGTCTGGATGATGTTTCATTTAGGAGGAATTGGTCAAGGCGCACGGCGGCCCTGTTATTCTCGCAAAACTAGAGAACGTGCCCCTTGGTGGCGGGGTTCCAGTTTAATTCCTGACAGTGAGGACGATTTCTGGAATTTACCCGATGAGGTTACAGATTTTCAGCGGTTATTTCGTCGCCGCCTCCAGAGCTTCTATGATGCACTGGCACAACTAACACCAAATCAGAATTTTAATTTCCATGCGCCTCGTTCTGCGGGGCAAGCATCAAAGCAAAATTGGGTAGAAGCCGTAGATAGTAATTGCTGCATTGTAGTTTGTGGTGGTGCCACTCGCTACAGTAAACCCTATGCCCTTTCGGTGTTACACAGTGAGGAACTAAAGTACAATGGTAATTACGATGCAACTTTGTGTGGCACCGTTTTAGGCGCAAAAGTTAAGCCCTCTCCAGTATGGATTGCTGACCTTGGAGATTATCAAGTGGTGACCATTTTTGGTGTGACCGATGATCCTCAAAATCCCCGCCGTCGATTTTTACGGGAATTAAAGTCTCAAACCGATCGCTCTAACTATGCTCAAATTTGGAGTTTGACCTGATGCTACAACACTACGAGATAACCAACTTCAAAGCCTTTGGAAAAACGCAGGTTATTCCTTTTAGGCCGATCACCTTAATTTATGGCCCTAACTCTGCCGGTAAAAGTTCCATCATCCAATCCTTGTTGCTATTGAAGCAAACTTTAGAGGATGCTGATAATCTGGATACGATGCTTTTACCTCAGGGGAAACTCACAAATCTAGGTAATTATCGAGAGTTTATTCATAGCCATGATATTGACTGTGCCTTTTTCATTAAAATTATTTTAGACGTTGAAAACGAATCTGATCTGGGTTTAGGACTTAAGTTTGTCTATGATCAAGATACTGCAAGCCCTATTCTTACTCAAATAGACGTTTTTCAAGAAGATACTAAATCTCCTATGGTTTCCTATGAGATAGATTTGGAGAATAACATTTTCAGTGTTGCAAAAATCCACTCCGAACATTCTTTTTGGAAGAATTGGTGGAATAGTTTTCAACAACAATTACACGAAGAATTTCAGAAAATTAAAGGACTTGGGAGAATGTCTTAATTAGGGCATTTTTGAGAATGATCTTTTCACAGAGAAAATAACAATGACTATCCTCGAAACCGATCGTCTTTACCTCTTTAGTCAATTTACCGAATTTGGCTATCCTCCCGATGAAATTTTAGCGGAACTGGGGTATCAGTTAACCATTGAGTCTCTGACCCTAGCGAGGGCGGATCCTGTGGACTGTAATGCGCTGAAAAAGTTGCTAGAACGGCGCATCCAACTGACACCTTTAACATCTGAACAAGCCCGAAGGGAAACCCTGGTGGCTCCGGTTTTATTTGAAGTGGTGGATCGTTTAAACTTAAAACTGAATATTGAATATCCCCTGGTGGGAATGCGAGCTAAGGGCACTTTAGATTACTTAATTCGTAGTCAAACGACCCTCTTGGTCATTGAAGCAAAACGGGATGATCTGACGCGAGGATTTACACAATTGGCGATGGAAATGATCGAATTAGGAAATTGCTATGGAGTGATTACTACGGGTAATATTTGGCAATTTGCCTACCTTAACGATCGTCACATTACCCAAGATCTGAACCTTTATCGAGTTCCCGGAGATTTATCCGAACTATTGAGTATTTTAACGGGCATCTTACAAACAAAGGAGTTACAAAATGACTAATCCAATTACTTTGATCGCTACGATCGGCACCCGTGACCTGATGTATCAAATTAAATCTGGCGAATGGTACAACGCCGGAGACGATCGGATGCAGGATGGTGAAATTATTGGGGAACAAGCAGAAGTTCTGAGCGATTTAGGCAAAGGCTCTCTTTCTTACCGAGATTTGACTTTTTTACTGTGGCAAAATAAAGATCAATATGCTCACCGTTTACGTCCGGTTATTCTAGGAAAGTTACTAGAGGAAAATTTCGATCGTATTGAACACGTTTATTTGATTGGAACGGATCAAAATGAAACTGTAAAACAACGGAATAAGGACACCCTCTATGCCTGTGAATTGATTAAAGCATGGCTAGAACAACAGAAGCCCGATATTGCGGTAACGGTTGTACCCTTGGGCAGAGAAGGCACGAACCCCTCTGATTTTGAGGCGATGTTTGTCTGGTGGAGCCATCAGTGGGAGCATAGTATTCAAATTCCCAAACAACATAACATTTGGATGTGTGTTAAAGGAGGCGTGGGTCAGGCTTCAGAATCTGGGCGTATTTCGGGATTGAGTCGCTATAGCGATCGGATTCAGTTTTTTGAATTTGAGCAAACCCCCCAAAGGAACCGAGAGGGAATTCCATCGGTTTATCATGGCCCGTTTTCAGGTCGTAACTATCTCTGGGATCGAACCTATCAACAAGTGGTGAGAAGCTTAAATCGCTTTGACTATGTGGGGGTCAAGGAATTACTCAAGGATTATCAAGATCGGGAGAATGTTCAAAAAATTCAACCCTGGATTGATGCGGGTATTGCCTGGAATCAAGGTCGCTTCGATCGCTTCCTACAATTGGCAGAACCCAGCTTAACGACCCAGCAAAAAGAACAATCTAAAACCTTCTGGTGGATGGCCTATGAAGAGATGTATTTAGCCTTCGTTCGTCTAGGACAAAATAATACGGTTGAAGCATTTTTACATAGTTTTCGATCGCTAGAGGCGCTAATTGTCGAATGGATTATATATTATTATCCACAAATCGTGAGTATTCCCAAAAGTCAAGGATTTATCCAACTGAAAAAAGAGCCATCCTGTGAGGTCTTTAATCAAGATTCTCGGATAGTGGAACTATTTAAGAATAAAAATCCTGCTCTTCCAGGGTATGCAGAGATTGATCTACACAATCATGCCAGACAAACTGTTTTAAGGGTTTCAAATTCAGCCTTTGCAGAGTCTGAAGATCTGAAGCCTCTTTGGAGCAGTGCTAAGGATTTACGCAATCAACTTTCTCATCAAATTGTAGGCATCAGCCCTTTAGAAATGTTCTATGCGTGGGACGTAACCAATCAAAACCAATGGGAAAAACGAATGGTTGCCTGTTTAAATTTACTGAGCGATCAAAATTTTGTTAGTTTACAGCAACCGAGTTTGTTTGCCAGCGTACATTACCAGGTAAAAACCCATTTTTGATTTCGCCTAATAAATTTTGAAATAAACGCCGCAAAAAAGTTTCGGATTTGCTAGAAGGCTACGACGACGGGTTCAGGTTCCATCATTATTTAAGTCAGATCCTCTGCTTTTGCCTACGGAAGGTTGTTGTATCGATTCCATGTCCAATTCAAAACTCAAAACTCAAAATTTAACCCTTATTAAAATGTGCCAGTTGCGAACCCTACGCCAAAGTGCCCCAAACCACGAAAACTCGTCGCAGACCTTGCAGCCTTGTGGGGTAAGGGTTTCAGCCTTTGAGGAGAGTAAAAAATGTTTGCTATTGTTCTGCTTTCTTGGGGGGGCTCGCAAACGGCTCTTGAAATTTGCTCTAGGGTAGGGTTTAATAGGGGTACCCTCCCCACTCGCTGGGGAACCCAATTAAATGGAAACTTCTGCCTAATCTTGAGAAACTTATCTATATCTGCCTCCCCACTCGCTGGGGAACCCAATTAAATGGAAACATAGATTGATAGATTCTGTTTGCATACGCTAATTTATTCCTTCTCCCCACTCGCTGGGGAACCCAATTAAATGGAAACAATCTTGCAGGTAGCAGCCATAGCGCTGTTCTAGCTGTTGCTCCCCACTCGCTGGGGAACCCAATTAAATGGAAACCAGTAGGGGAAATTCCTAAGGCTGTAAATTCTTGCATCTCCCCACTCGCTGGGGAACCCAATTAAATGGAAAC
>DALYGI010000186.1:0-8064 GCA_031971595.1 Prochlorotrichaceae cyanobacterium CTOTU29312 | reverse complement strand
AATGGAGGATTTGTTAGAGTATTTACCCCCAACCTTGGCCTTAGAATCCCTAGAAGTGGATCTACTGGATCTTCCAGAGAAGAATCCTTAAAGAATTTCTGGACTCTGTAGGTTCTGCGGGATAAAGAAAAGGAAATTGATAAGGTTAAGATGATTAATGATTCACTATTTAGCTAACCTTTCCAGGGGCAAAATTATTCTCTGGTGCTATTTAATCTGGTACCTGGTCAACGTCTATTTCTACTTTGATCCGTCCCCATCCCTTTGGCTCAATTCCTTGGGAATTAGCTTAATTATGGGATTAGCACTGACCCTGAGTGTGTCCCCAGGAAGTTCAAAATTTCCCACGGAAAAAAGGGATCCTTGGCAGAGATTCCGGCTGTTTTTTATTCCCTTTTGTGTTTCTAGTTTTGCATCTTTAATCAAGGGGCAGGGGTTTATCTTGGTGATCCCCCCAAAACCCACTGAGCAGTTTATTGCGGTGGGTTCCTGTCTGCTCTTTGTGGGTGTGGTCTATGGGATTAAAGCTCTCAGGAAATCTACCCCACGGTCTTAGCCCCCTTCGTTAAGGGTCGGTTCAGGGGAGCGGAGGGAAATGGAGGGGTTACCCCCCATCCACCTCTATCCATACCTATCCATGGGTAGGGATCTCTGGAAACGTCATCGCCCGCTCGATCGCTCGGTCAAATCGATCGCTCATTTCCTCTAAACTGGCGGTTAATACGATCTTTTGATCCGCTGCCTCCAACACTAGGCCCTGTTGAGCAGGTCTGACCTGACCGAGGAAACTCCATTCCACCTGCGCCTCTTGCAGATAAGTCTCCCACCCTTCCCGATCGGCAGGATTCACGGATACCAAAATCCGAGCCCCCCCTTCCGCAAATAACACCCAGTCCCACCGTACTCCGCCGGGAATTGGGGGTAAGGTCAGATGGGCTCCCCTATCTCCCGCTAAACAGGCTTCTGCAACGGCCACCGCAAATCCCCCCTCTGCACAGTCATGGGCCGATCGAATCCAGCCTTGACGAATGCCGTGGCGACAGGCCACCTGTACCCGTTTTTCCAAGCCATAATCCACGATCGGCGGTTGGCCCGCAACGGTTTGATGGATTTGGGCGAGGTATTCCGACCCCCCCAAACTCAGACGCTGGGATTTGGCGGAAAGAGGTTCCCCTAGAAGGTAAATTAAATCCTCGATCGTTTTCCACCCCTGGCCACAGATGCGCCGCAGATCAGGAATCAGCCCCACCATGCCCACGACGGGAGTCGGGTAAATGGGCTGGGGATTGCCTTCGCTGTCTAGGGTTTCGTTATATAAGGACACATTGCCCCCAGTGACAGGGGTGCCAAATTCCCGGCAGGCTTCCGCTAAACCTCGGCAGGCTTCCGCCAGTTGCCAATAGCCCGTGGGTTTTTCCGGATTGCCAAAGTTGAGGTTATCCGTCACCGCCAAGGGCTCTGCCCCCACACAACTCAGGTTCCGGGCCGCCTCTGCCACGGCCATTTTTGCCCCCTCAAAGGGGTTGAGGTAAACATAGCGGGGGTTACAGTCCGTCGTGGCTCCTAGCCCTTTCCACAACGTCTCAGGACTGGGCAGATTAATTTGATCCCGGAGCCGAATCACCGCCGCATCTGCTCCCCCTGGCATCATCACCGTATTATTTTGAACCTGGTGATCGTATTGGCGATAGACCCACCGTTTAGAAGCGATCGAAGGGGTTCCCAGTAAGCGCAATAAAACCTCATTCCAGGTCTGGGGATGCCCCATTGCATCTCGGTCTAAGCACTCTAGACTACAGGGGGGCAAATTAGCGGCTGTCCACTTCCAAGCGGCTTGGGCATAGTCCGGGGGCGTTTCCGGCAGTTGACGATGGTACAAGGGCGTATTATCAGCTAATGCACTGGCGGGAATTTCCGCTGCAATTTCCCCCTGGAACCGAATCCGCACGATCGGCTCGGCAATGACCTGGCCCGCCACCACGCCATGCAACCCCCAGCGCTCAAAAATCTCAATGAGTTCCTGCTCCCGCCCCGCCTGAGCCACAAATAACATCCGCTCCTGAGACTCCGACAGCAGGTATTCGTAGGGCACCATCCCCGTTTCCCGCACCGGAATCCGATCCAGGTCAAGATCAATACCTACTCCTCCCTTCGCCGCCATTTCCGAAGTAGAGCAGGTGAGCCCCGCCGCCCCCATATCCTGGGCCGCCACCACCGCCCCCGTCTGAAAGGCTTCTAAACAGGCTTCAATTAAGGATTTTTCTAAAAACGGATCCCCCACTTGCACCGCAGGCCGATCGTCTAGGGATTCATCACTGAGTTCCGCACTGGCAAAACTAGCCCCGCCCATGCCATCCCGTCCGGTGGTAGAGCCCACATACAACACGGGGTTACCAATGCCCGCCGCCCCAGACTTGACAATTTCCGGGGTTTCCATAATACCGATCGCCATGGCATTGACCAAGGGATTTTCTGCATAGGCAGGATCGAAGTAAACCTCACCCCCCACCGTGGGAACTCCTACGCAGTTCGAATAATGGGCGATCCCTTCCACAACCCCCGCAAACAGCCGCCGAGTCTTCGGGTTCTCCAGACTGCCAAAGCGGAGGGAATTGAGGATCGCAATGGGCCGCGCCCCCATGGTAAAAATATCCCGGAGAATGCCCCCCACCCCCGTAGCCGCCCCTTGAAACGGCTCCACCGCCGAAGGATGATTATGGGACTCAATCTTAAAAGCGACCCGCAGCCCATCCCCCGCATCAATCACCCCCGCATTTTCACCGGGGCCCACCAAAATCCGATCGCCTGTGGTGGGAAACTGCTTCAGCAAAGGGCGAGAATTTTTATAACAACAATGTTCTGACCACATCACCCCAAACATCCCCAACTCCGCCCGATTGGGATGTCGCCCCAACCGATCGACAATCATTTGATACTCATCGGGCTTAATACCTTCTGCTGCAATTTCGGCGGGAGAAAAGGGAGTCATAGGGGATGGGGATAGTTTTGAGTGTTAAGTTTTGAGTGTTGAGTTAGGCATGGGTTCCTCGACTCAGATTAGGGGACATCAAGCCCTTGGTCAATCGTTTACGGAGGTTTTACTCGTTGTATATAAGGATTGAATGATGTGTCCAGGTTAATTGTGTCAGCAGTGACGACACAATTTCAAAATCGGGGTAAGTTTGTGCTGACCAATGTGCCAGTAGAGCTTGATCAATTCCTGGTTAGCGGTAGTAATGACATTTTGTTGAGCCGCTTTAATAAGGGTGATTACTTCAGTAAATTGGGGTTGCAGAGGATTGTTCATAAGTTACTGTTTTTATTTTATAGTCATCAGACGGGAAGAAATACAACTGATTTAGGACTGCTGTATCCTCCGTATAATTTAGTAGACTGTGTGCAGTGAGACTATCTTATTCACCTATCCGAGGGGCGGGGTTTTATGGGTAAAGCAAAGCGATCGTTTGAACTTGAGGAATTTGAAACGGTAAAGATAAATCCGGTAGAATTTCGGAGATGTATGCTTCAGTCTGCTCTAGGGTACTGAGTAATGATTCAACGGAGACTTCTGGAGCAGTAAGATCTGGTGAACGATCGATATGCTGGGATAAATTATTCAGTTTTTGCAAAATCTCCCAATCTTTGAGAATTACGGGTTTTTGCCCATTTCCATCACCAGTTTGAAGACCCACAATAACTTGACGGATATTGGCTTTTAAGCCTGTTACCCGATCTCTGATTTGAAAAATCCAAAGTGGAGATTCTAGGTTAAGTATTTGGGCAACAGAAACTTGAAATTCAGAAGCCTGATCAATAGCAAGGTTAATAAGTTTATGTCCCACTCCTAACAGTTTGTCTTTCCTATTGCGACAGGTACGATCGAAGTGTAAGCCTTCATAATCTCGTAAAACTCCAATCTCCTGAAGCCAAGCTTCTGGGGTTTTGAAGGATAGCGTATTATCATCACTCTTTTGGACACGACGTTTATTAAACTTCAGCATGGTAATAAAAAATGGCTGTAGATCGCAAAGATCGGATTGAGGGAGTAGCGGCGATGACTCTTGAAAATCAAACTTGTTACAACTACCAATCAGATCTTGAACGGTTGTGATCACATCTTTACCACCAAAGCTGGCAGTCTTATGATCAAACCAATGACTCAGATTATCTTTATGTCCAGTAGCTTCACTAAAAATTTCTTGAAATAATTTAGGTGAAGTCATACCCAAAACTAACTGCAATAAGTCTTCTGGCTCTTCCATAATATTTTGCATTGACATCATTATTTTCTCGATTTTGTCATTGAGCTTATCCCAAATTCGGGTCTCTACGGTATCGGGATTCCGAAGTGTAATAACTTCAACAGTTTTAGTTTGACCATATCGATTCAGACGACCAACCCGTTGATGAAGACGCATCGGATTCCAGGGAAGATCAACATGAATCAGACTATGGCAATGATCTTGTAAGTCAATCCCTTCGCCACCTGCTTCCGTTGAAATTAAAAAACGTACTTGTTTTTGGTTAAATCGAGTTGCGGCATTTTCACGTCGTTCTTGATAAGCTTTTCTCTGACCTTTAGTATTAATGACATCTTCGAGTTTTTCATCTCCGTTAATAAAAGTGACGCAATTTTCACCATATTGTTGAATGAGTGCAGACATGAGGAGTGCTTGAGTTGCTTTATATTCGGTGAAAAATAAAAGTTGACGATCTGGAAATCGATTCTCAAGAATTTCTAGAATTTTAAGAATTTTTGTTTCCTTATGGATAGTATCTGAAGCTTCAATTAATTCCTCAAGTCTTGGTTTCTCGTCTTGCATAAGGCTGATTTTATCAGAAAGTTCTAAGATTCTCTCCTCAAGCTGACTAACCTCATCCTCATCTAAATTTTCTTCCTCTAATAACTGTTGCATTTCGCTGATAATAGATTTGTTTTTTTTAAGTTGTTCTAATTCTTTTTCATTCTGAGATAAGCGATTTAATCTACCCCTAAGTGCTTTGCGAATGGCTGCGATCGAACTTGAAGCTAGTTTTTGCATACAGATTAAAATTAGCATCACCGTCCTTTGGTTAATGCCGCTTAATCCTGAAGCATAGGCTTTTCCAGTTAAAATAAATTCTGTTAATTTATTATAGAAATACTCTTCTTCTAATGTATAGCTGTAAGTTTCCGATGAAACTTTAACGGGCATAAAAAGCTTCTTTCCTTTCATATCGGTTACCAATTGTTTGTTGTTGCGAACCATTACCTGTTTGAGGTTATCCATCTGAGTAAAAAGTTCTCTCTGGGACTTTGTTCCTTTTTTGGCATCAAACAGATCGGGGCGTAATAGTTGAAGAAGGGCAAAGAATTGATAGTGCTTACCCCGGTGGGGAGTTCCCGTAAAGAAGACGGTGGAATCAACTCTTTGATAACGGTGAATGAGATTATGCAGAAAGGTATAGCCAAGGGTTGGCCCAGTTTGCTCATCGGCATTTAGATGGTGAGCTTCATCCACAATTAAGAGATCCCAGGGGGCGGCATTAAAGATTCGTTGGTGACGATTTTGACTGTCTTTGCGTAGGGTGGGCAGGGAAGCAATTACCTGGTGATGTGTATTCCAAAAATCACTCTGGGGGCGATCGGCTTCAGTGGTGTAAAGGGTCATCCGAATATCAAACATTGTCCGCAGGCGATATTGCCATTGTCCGGTTAGTTTGGCAGGGCAAAGGATGAGAATACGATGAACTGCTTTTTTATTCAGCAACGTCCAAAGGATTAGTCCTGCTTCGATCGTTTTACCTAGCCCCACATCATCCGCAATGAGCCATCGGGTCGGCAATTGCTGGACAACACGGCGACAAACCCAAAGCTGGTGGGGAAGCAGGTTAATACGAGCAAGAGAGAAGATACCCCACAGATCGTTAACGGAGCGAATACTGAGAGCCTGGATTTTAGCGATCAATTCTTGGGGCGAGTGCCACTCTGGGGCAGCGATCGTACTCTGTAAGGATTGAATGGGAGTCAGATCAGCTTTAGGACATTCTTCGATGCCGTGGTCAAAGCGAACGATGACAGTGATACCTGCGTCGATTCTGACTTCGCCAATCCCATATTGATTGTGGGTAACAAAACTACCCTGGTCTAAGACAAACATTGAGTAACACCTCAATTAACTAAATAGGGACACGTCTACCATCAGGTAAAGTACGCCACTCACCAGGCCAACTTACACTATATTCATCTGATGGAGGATTTATAAGTATATTTTTACCTAGAATCCGTGTCCTAAGATGTTCATTTTCCTCTCTCAGCAAGATGAAAAATGGAATATCAAAATCATTAAAAAAAGAGGCTTTTTCTTTCCCTAATTCTTCCGTCATAAAATTGTAGATTTGTCTCGACAAAGCAATCCGATTGTCTGATTCACTTTGAGGTAATGGACAACCAATCAAGCGAAGAAAACTTCGGAAGCGTCCAGTTGGTACATAAGCATAGGAATGAGCAAGCTTATTCTTAATCACTCCAAGGCGAATAAGCTCTCTTAAGATAAAGTTAGAACCAATTCCTAATATTTTGTCGATCGGAGGAGCATCATTAGCTATCCCTGATCCCGAAAAATTTTGGTTTGTTTTAGGTCTGAGGTAGGAGCGAAATTCCCAAGAACTACTTTTCAGCTTCTCCAATTCTAAAAAACTAGCCTGGTATGCAGAAAACCATTTTGACAAAGCATAGATACCAGGATAATTTTTGAGCCAATGATAATATTCGAGAACTTCTTCATTGCTATGCAAATTTCGATCTGTAAAGTAAGTCTCTAAGACCTCTAGCCAATATTCTGAAGGGCTTTCAGAAAAAGTTGAGAGCCAGCCATAATTATGACAATGTTCCAAATATCTTCTATGTTGATGTTCATTTTGTCGTCCCATTGTGTGGAACGTACCTAACATGAATAAAATCATCCATCGTTGCTTAGAATCTCCATTGTTAGTTGTGTCCTCTATTGAAACCTTCGAGTCAATATCTATCTTGGGATAAACTCGATCCTCATATTTTGGAATTTGTTCAGACCTATTTTCAGTCCACCAATCGTATATTTTATCTAAAATTTTCTCTGGTACAGGTGGAGGTGGAGGTGGAGGTGGAGGTGGACTTTCTCCAAGAATTTCTTTAGTCACTCTCTTAAGTTTCTCATTAGAGTTTCCCCAAAATCTATAATTTGAAGAGTTTCTCATATGCTCTGATAGCCTTTTTGCAATTTCAGAAAAGAACGTTCCACGCATCCATAAATAATTAATTACACCGTTTTGTTTAGATTCTGAATTAGCCTGCAAACACCATCGAAAAATATCTTTATCATCATATTGAGGTCTGGTTATTTCTTGTAATTCTCTATAAGCTAGAAAGCATTCTAGACCTTGATGATCCATATATTCATGACTCAGAACTAAGTTATCAGGTGCAAACTCTACTAAAAGTTTTTCTTCCTTTGAAGATGTTAGATGGGCTAATAATTTAGAGCCAACTTGAAACTCGGATGTTAAGCTCTTAAACATGAGATTAGAGAGCTTGGATTCTAGATCTTGATAATCCTTACGGTGATTTGACTTAATTGACTTGATAATATCAGGTCTAAAAAGAATATGAATATCTTTGGCAAGAATAGGGGGTAACTTATCATTCTTAATAAATATTTTTAGCGCACTAGCATAGCGAATTTCCTGGTACTTATGACTCTCAAACAGACGATCTAGATAAGATTTAGTTGTACTACTAATTATCTGATCAATAGGATAAGCCCTAACAAAGTCTTTCTGTTTGAGGAAACCTTCTAAAATCTGTAAGTTGTCAGAGAGAAAACCACTAATATAATATCTTACATCTCGAAGGCATACTAGATGATTGGGACGGATACCGCTGGGCAGGACTTTATAAGTTTGAATTAGTTTTCCTAAACCAGTTTCTTGTTTAGCGGTGATCCTTTGAATGATTTGAATGTTCAAATCCCTGGTTATTTCCTTAGCATCTAAATGTTTCTTCGCCCAGTCAATGATCAAGACATCCCAGAGAAACTCCCATAA